>NZ_LHPA01000026.1:0-246851 GCF_001297215.1 Pseudomonas sp. RIT-PI-o
GTTCGTTGGCGCGTTCGGCGCGGGCAGGGGCCACGACGACTTTGCGTTGTTCGTGTGCAGTCAGTAAGCCCGGGCCGAAAGGGGCCGGCCCATTATCCTTTCGACCTCCCCAGCCGCCGGACGAGCCGCCGCCGCCGAAACCGCCCCCTCCTCCGGAGCCGCCCCGACCGGCAGGCAGGATACCGAGCATCTGGCAGACAAACACCGTCAGGATGAACAACATCACCAGAAACATGAACAGCGCCGGATGCCGCGAGATGAAATCATCCGCCGGGTCGCCGCTGGATTCGTACACGGTGGACGGCTCATCGAGCGGATTGCCGCCCAATACCACCAGCATCGCCGCAACGCCATCGCTGATGCCTTTGCTGAAGTTGCCGGTCTTGAACGCCGGGGTGATGACCTGATGGATGATCACCGACGACTGCGCATCGGTCAGGCGATCTTCCAGGCCATAGCCGACTTCGATGCGCAGTTTGCGCTCGTCACGGGCGACGATCAGCAGCGCACCGTTGTTCTTGTCCTTCTGGCCGATGCCCCAGTGCCGACCGAGCTGAACGCCGAAATCCTCGATGGTCGTGCCCTGCAGGTCCGGCAGCGTGACCACCACCAATTGCTCGCCAGTGGCCTGTTCGTGCGCCTGCAATTGCTGGCTGAGTTGCGCGCGCACCGTTGGCTCGAGCATTTGTGCCTGATCGACCACGCGTCCGCTCAGCGGCGGAAACGTCAATTCGGCCCGGGCGCTGACGGCGAACAGCCACAGCATCAGCACCAGGCCCAGTTTCAACACACGCATGGGCAACCTCGAATCAGAATTTCACTTCCGGGGCCTTTTCCGCGCCGGGCGTGGTGGCTTCGAAGGTTTCGCGCATCGGCAGATCGCTGTACATCACGCTATGCCACAGGCGACCGGGGAAGGTACGGATCTCGGTGTTGTATTTCTGCACCGCCAGAATGAAATCGCGACGCGCCACGGCAATCCGGTTTTCCGTGCCTTCAAGTTGCGATTGCAAGGCGAGGAAATTCTGGTTGGCCTTCAGATCCGGGTAGCGCTCGGAGACCACCATCAGACGACTCAACGCGCCGGTCAGTTGATCCTGCGCCTGCTGGAACTGCTTGAGCTTCTCGGGATTGTCGAGGGTGCTGGCATCGACCTGAATCGAGGTTGCCTTGGCCCGTGCCTCGATCACTGCAGTCAGGGTTTCCTGTTCGTGGGCCGCGTAGCCCTTCACGGTTTCCACCAGATTGGGAATCAGGTCGGCGCGGCGCTGGTACTGGTTCTGCACCTGGCCCCAGGCGGCTTTCGCCTGTTCATCGAGGGTCGGGATATTGTTGATGCCGCACGCGGTCAACAGCGTGGCGAACACCAGCAACGTGGCGATCTGTAGCCGTGAACGAGAGGTTGGGCTGATATTCATTGCAGTGATGCTCCATGACACATTTGATTTAAAAACCGAGCGCTGGGCATTCCCGGCCAGCGGTTGGGGCATAATCGGCGCCGCCACTGGCATGCGACGGGTTAATCGGCTAAAAAGTGCCCTTCGTGTTCACATTGCCGCGGTCGGCTGCGGTTTTCCGGCTCAGGGTTTTGGGCCGGTACCCGAACAACAATAGTCGCTCCCTACATTTTGGCTGGCCGGTGTTGCCTCACCGTTTGGGCCCTTGAGAAAAAATTCATGAAGAAGCTGTGTTTGCTGGGTCTGTTCGTCAGCCTGGCCAGTCATCAGGTACTGGCCGCCACGACCCCGGTACCCCTGGAGAACAAGGACGCTTTCATCAGCAACCTGATGAAACAAATGACCCTCGACGAGAAGATCGGCCAGTTGCGCCTGATCAGCATCGGCCCGGAAATGCCCCGCGAGCTGATCCGCAAGGAGATCGCCGCCGGCAACATCGGCGGCACCTTCAACTCGATCACCCGCGCGGAAAACCGTCCGATGCAGGACGCTGCCATGCGCAGTCGCCTGAAGATCCCGATGTTTTTCGCGTACGACGTGATCCACGGTCACCGTACGATTTTCCCGATTCCGCTGGCCCTCGCGTCGAGCTGGGACATGGACGCCATCGGCCAGTCCGGTCGGGTTGCGGCGAAAGAAGCCGCCGCTGACAGTCTCGACATCACCTTTGCGCCGATGGTCGATATCTCCCGCGACCCGCGCTGGGGCCGCAGTTCCGAAGGTTTCGGTGAAGACACCTACCTGACTTCGCGCATCGCCAAAGTCATGGTCAAGGCATATCAGGGCGAAACCCCGAGCGCCGCCGACAGCATCATGGCCAGCGTCAAGCACTTCGCCCTGTACGGCGCGGTCGAGGGCGGGCGCGACTACAACACCGTCGACATGAGCCCGGTGAAGATGTACCAGGATTACCTGCCGCCCTACCGCGCGGCGATCGATGCCGGTGCTGGCGGTGTGATGGTGGCGTTGAACTCGATCAACGGCATTCCGGCCACGGCCAACACCTGGCTGATGAACGATCTGCTGCGCAAGGATTGGGGCTTCAAGGGCCTGGCGGTCAGCGACCACGGCGCGATCTTCGAACTGATCAAGCACGGCGTCGCCCGCGACGGTCGTGAAGCGGCGAAGCTGGCGATCAAGGCCGGCATCGACATGAGCATGAACGACACCCTCTACGGCAAAGAGCTGCCGGGGCTGCTCAAGTCCGGCGAAATCGAACAGAAAGACATCGACAACGCCGTGCGCGAAGTGCTCGCGGCCAAGTACGACATGGGCCTGTTCAAGGATCCGTACCTGCGCATCGGCAAGGCTGCAGATGACCCGGCCGACACCTACGCCGAAAACCGCCTGCACCGCGCCGAGGCCCGTGAGGTGGCGCGTCGCAGTCTGGTGCTGCTGAAGAATCAGAACGAAACCCTGCCGCTGAAGAAAGACGCGAAAATCGCCCTGGTCGGCCCGCTGGCCAAGGCGCCGATCGACATGATGGGCAGTTGGGCCGCCGCCGGGCGTCCGGCGCAATCGGTCACGCTGTTCGATGGTATGAGTTCAGTGATTGGCGACAAGGCCAACCTGATCTACGCCCGTGGCGCCAACATCACAGGCGACAAGAAGGTCCTCGATTACCTCAACTTCCTCAACTTCGACGCCCCGGAAGTGGTCGATGACCCGCGCCCGGCCAATGTGCTGATCGACGAAGCGCTGAAAGCGGCGAAGGATGCTGACGTGATCGTCGCGGCTGTCGGTGAGTCCCGTGGCATGTCCCACGAATCCTCGAGCCGCACTGACCTGAACATCCCGGAAACCCAGCGCGAATTGATCCGCGCGCTGAAAGCCACTGGCAAACCGCTGGTGCTGGTGTTGATGAACGGCCGTCCACTGACGATTCTCGAAGAGAACCAGTCGGCCGACGCGATTCTGGAAACCTGGTTCAGCGGCACCGAGGGCGGCAACGCCATCGCCGACGTGCTGTTCGGCGACTACAACCCGTCGGGCAAACTGCCGGTCACTTTCCCGCGCTCCGTGGGCCAGATCCCGACCTACTACAACCACCTGAGCATCGGCCGGCCGTTCACGCCGGGCAAACCGGGCAATTACACCTCGCAGTACTTCGATGACACCACCGGCCCGTTGTTTCCCTTCGGTTATGGCCTGAGCTACACCACGTTTGCCCTGAGCGACATGGCGCTGTCGTCGACCACGCTGAACGCTACTGGCAAGCTCGACGCCAGCGTCATGGTCAAGAACACCGGCAAGCGTGATGGCGAAACCGTGGTGCAGTTGTACATCCAGGACGTCACCGGCTCGATGATCCGCCCGGTGAAAGAACTGAAGAACTTCCAGAAGATCATGCTCAAGGCCGGCGAACAGAAAGTCGTGCACTTCACCATCACCGAGGACGACCTGAAGTTCTACAACGCCCAGCTCAAATACGCAGCCGAGCCTGGCAAGTTCAACGTACAGATCGGCCTGGATTCGCAGGCGGTGACGCAGCAGAGCTTTGAATTGCTGTAACCCATGAAAGCAAAAGATCGCAGCCTTCGGCAGCTCCTACAGGGTGTACACCCTGCCATTGTAGGAGCTGCCGAAGGCTGCGATCTTTTGATCTTGCTTCAACCGCGTCTATCGAGAATATT
This sequence comes from Pseudomonas sp. RIT-PI-o, assembly GCF_001297215.1. Classification (NCBI taxonomy): domain Bacteria; kingdom Pseudomonadati; phylum Pseudomonadota; class Gammaproteobacteria; order Pseudomonadales; family Pseudomonadaceae; genus Pseudomonas; species Pseudomonas sp. RIT-PI-o. The sequence continues at coordinate 4,091 of NZ_LHPA01000026.1, forward strand.
CACCACCAACCGATCCACCCAGCCCCACACCCGCTGCTTCACCCGCCGCCACAACGGCCGGCGCTGCCATTGCTCCAGGCTCACCAACTGACTCAAGCCGAAGTCCTTCACAAAGCTCGCCTCCACCGCTGCCGTCAGCGCCGGATCCAGTGCCTCCAGATTCGCCTCCAGATTGAAACGCAGATTCCAGTGATCGAAGTTGCACGAGCCGATGCTCACCCAATCGTCCACCAGAACCATTTTCAGGTGCAGGAAGCACGGCTGGTATTCGAAGATCTGCACCCCGGCCTTGAGCAGGCGCGGGTAGTAGCGATGCCCGGCGTAGCGCACCGAAGGGTGATCAGTCCGCGGCCCGGTCAGCAACAGACGCACATCGACACCGCGTGCCGCGGCTTTGCGCAGGGAGCGGCGGATTTGCCAGGTTGGCAGAAAGTACGGCGTGGCCATCCAGATGCGTTGCTGGCCGCTGTTCAAGGCGCGGAACAGTGATTGCAGGATGTCGCGGTGCTGACGGGCGTCGGCATAAGCGACGCGGCCCATCCCCTCGCCCTTGTCCGGCACACGCGGCAGGCGCGGTAACCCGAAATGCGCGGCCGGGCGCCAGGCGCGGCGGTAACGGTTGGCAATCCACTGCCGATCAAACAGCAATTGCCAATCGAGCACCAACGGGCCACTGATCTCGACCATGACTTCGTGCCACTCGCTGACATCATGGCCCGGCGTCCAGAATTCATCGGTCACGCCCGTGCCGCCGACCACCGCGAGGCATTGATCGACCAGCAGCAATTTACGGTGATCGCGGTAGAAGTTGCCGACCCAGCGCCGCCAGCTCAGGCGATTGTAGAAACGCAGCTCGACGCCCGCCTGGGTCAGGCGCTGACGCAGTGTCAGGGTAAACGCGAGACTGCCGTAATCATCGAACAGGCACCGGACGCGCACACCGCGCTCGGCCGCCGCGACCAGAGCCTGGACGATGGCTTCGGCGCAGGCGCCGGCCTCGACCAGATACAGCTCGAGTTCGATCTGCTCTTTGGCGAGGGCAATGTGCTCGAGCATGCGCGGAAAGAATTGCGGGCCGTCGATCAACAGTTCGAAACGGTTGCCGTCACGCCAGGGGAACACCGCACCGCGCATGTCAGCGCGCCGTGAAGATCAGCACCGCACCCACCGGCACCGACAGACTGATGGCCGACAGGTCGGCGAGTTTGCGCAGGTTTTCCAGGCCCGGCGCCAGATCGAAATCCTCGGCGTTGATCACCAGCGGCTCCAGGGTCACCACCTGAAAGCGTCGATCATCGAGACGCGTGGCGAGCAACTCGGCCGGGTATTCGTGCTGCTTGCCGTGCAGGCTGACGGTCAGCGGCAGGCGTAATTCCAGCTGCGCGCCGGGGGCCAGATCGTTGATCGGGCGCAGGTCGATCTGCGTGGTGATGGTCGCTGCGGAGAATTGCTCGATCTGGAACAGCTCTTTGCGCATGCGTTCATCACGCAAGGGAATGCCACTGTTGATCGATTCGAGCTCGACTTCGACTTCGGCGCGACCGTTGGGATCGACCTTGCCGTGCAGCACCAGAAAGCGCTGCACTTCCGACACGCTGGCATTTTTGGTGCTGACGAACGACAGCCGCGACGATTCGCCGTCCAGATACCAATTGGCCTGGGCCGGCAGTGCAGCGGCGGTCAACAGCAGGCTGGCGAAGACTGTATAGAGGGAGCGGTTGAACATTGAACACTCGTGGGGGGTGATAAACCTGCACGAACCTTAACCGCCTCCACGGTTATTGCAAACTGGAGATCACCACTGATTGATTGGCTGGTGAAATCCTGTAGGAGTGAGCCTGCTCGCGATGACGGAATATCAGTCGACATCTTTTTTAAATGTCAGACCGCTTTCGCGAGCAGGCTCACTCCTACAAGGGGATCGGCTGTGGTCAGGGATTCAGGCGACAGCCCTGGCGTTCGCTCAGCCATTGCGCACTGTTGCTGCGGCCCATGCCGCTGACGGTAATGGTTTTGCTCGAAGCGTCATCGGTAAAACCGCTGGTTGGCAGCCACTGCTTCACATACCCGCGGCAATACCCGGCATCGTTGTTCATCACATACCGGCACGAACAATATTCCTTGGCGGTATAGGCGCTGATGATGTCCGCAAACGCCCAGAGATTCTCGCGTTCATACCAGCCCCAGCCGAGCAGTAACAACAGCAGCACCAGCAAAAAACGCTTCATGGCCGCACCGCCTGCAACACGCGTTTGAGCAGTTCGTTGTGCCGGTAGCTGCCATCGCGGTCATCGCCGTAACGCACGATCACCAGCTTCCGGCTGGGCATCACGTACAGCGCCTGGCCCCAGTGGCCGAGGGCGGCGAAGGTGTCGGGCGGGGCGTCGGGCCACGGTGATGCTGCGCCATCGACAGGACGATTGAGCCACCAATGGCCGCCCGGCACGGCTTCGTCCTGATGCGCCTTGTAGCCGGCAAACGGTGTGAGGTTGAACGCGAGCCAATCCTCGGGCAGCAACTGCCGATCGTTCCAGCGCCCGCCGCGCGCCATCAGCAGGCCGACCCGCGCCAGATCCCGTGCAGTGAGATAAGCATAGGACGAGGCGACAAAGGTGCCGCGGGCATCGCTTTCCCACACGGCATGGCGGATGCCCAAGGGTTCGAACAGTGCTGTCCACGGATAGTCGGCATAACGCTGCGGCCCCACGATAGTTTTCAGCGCGGCGGCGAGCAGATTGCTGTCGCCGCTGGAATAACGGAAAGCCTGACCCGGTGCGGCATAAGCGTCGTGGTTCGCAGTGAATGCCGCCATGTCGCGATGGCCCCGGGTGTAGAGCATCGCTACCACCGAAGATTTCAGCGGGGCGTATTCGTAGTCTTCCTGCCAATCCAGACCGGACGCCCAGTTGAGCAGATGGCCGAGGCTGATCGCCGGGTGTTTTTCCAGCGCCGGGTAGAACTTCAGGGCCGGGTCGTCGAGTTTGAACCGGCCTTCGCCGTAGGCCACACCGAGCACCGTAGCCAGCAGGCTTTTGCTGATCGACCAGGTCAAATGTGGGGTCTGGTCGGTGGTCGGGCCGGCGTAGCGTTCGTAGACGATCTGGCCGTCGCGGATGATCAACAAGGCGTCGGTGCGGATGCCTTCGCGAGTGGCGTCGTTGCGGGGCGGGAAGGCGTAACTTTCCAGTGCCTCGACGGCGGGGCCCGCGATCGGCGAGCCGATTGGCCATTGCTCATTCGGCCATTGTTCGGCGTGAGCGGTGAGGCTGATCAGCAGCAGGAACAGGGACAGGCCTTTGAACATGGTTGAGGCTCTGGGGTTGGTCTGCTGAGATTAGGCGGGGTTCATGACAGGTTGGTGGCGTTTCGTATATTGCTATCGCGAGCAGGCTCACTCCTACAGTTTGATCGCATTCCAACTGAACAAACGCGATCAACTGTAGGAGTGAGCCTGCTCGCGATGAGGCCAGTCAGGCCGATGCAAGAGCCTTGGCCAAGCGCTTCGCCCTCGCCCCCGCCGGCCACCGCCAATTCGAACGGCGTGACGTTGCCCAGCGCCTGCGACAACGTTGCAAAACCTTCGGCCAGATCAGCAGCGGCGGGCAGGCGTTCACGGCGGTGCAGCAGTTCTGTCCAGGGCACGGGCGCCTCCTTGTGGGCTGTCATATAAGCATCACCGAACGTTCATGGCGATGACACCGGGGCTACATAGCCTGACTTTGCACAACACGGCTGCATAAAGAAAGTCGATCGGCTGCAACCCACGACGGGTTAAAGGCCCGTACGGAGATTCACATGACGCAAATCGCCCGCATCAGCGACACCGGCAATGAACGCCGCCTGCAAGCCGAACGCCTGGTCGGCGCCGAAGCCTTGCAGCAAGCCCAGGCCCTGCGCTTCGCCGTCTTCAGCGGCGAGTTCAACGCCAAATTGAAAGGCGCGGAACTGGGTCTGGACATGGATGATTATGATGTTCACTGCAGCCACATCGGCGTGCGTGATCTGAACACCGGGCGTCTGGTCGCAACCACGCGTTTGCTCGATCACACCGCCGCCAGCAGCCTCGGCAAGTTCTACAGCGAAGAAGAATTCAGCCTGCATGGGCTCGCGCATCTGCAAGGTCCGATCCTGGAAATCGGCCGCACCTGCGTCGACCCGGCGTACCGCAACGGCGGCACCATCGCCGTGCTCTGGGGCGAGTTGGCCGAAGTACTCAATCAGGGCGGCTACAGCTATCTGATGGGTTGCGCGAGCATTCCGATGCAGGACGGCGGCATTCAGGCCCACGCAATCATGCAGCGTTTGCGCGAACGTTATCTGTGCACCGAACCCCTGCGGGCCGAGCCGAAAAATCCGCTGCCGACGCTGGATATCCCCTCCAACGTCATCGCCGAAATGCCGCCGCTGCTCAAGGCTTACATGCGCCTCGGTGCGAAGATCTGCGGCGAGCCGTGCTGGGACGAAGACTTCCAGGTCGCCGACGTGTTCATCCTGCTCAAGCGCGACGAACTCTGCCCGCGCTACGCCAGGCACTTCAAGGCGGCGGTGTGATGAGCCGGTTGCGGGTGTACGCGCGAATCGCGCGAGTGCTGCTGGTGGTGACGCTGGGATTGACCATGGCCAGCGTCTTCGGCGTGTTCGAGCGCATCGGTCTGGCCCATTCGATGGAGCGGCGCCAGCGCTGGTCGCGTTTCTTCATGGCGCGGCTGAGCAACGCTCTGCCCTTTCGCGTGAGCGTGCACGGTGAGCTGCCGAAACAGCCGATGCTGTGGGTCAGCAATCACGTGTCGTGGACCGATATTCCGCTGCTGGGCATGCTCACGCCGCTGTCGTTTCTGTCCAAGGCCGAAGTGCGCACCTGGCCGGTGGCCGGTTGGCTCGCGGCCAAGGCCGGCAGTCTGTTCATCCGCCGTGGTTCGGGCGACAGCCAGTTGATCCGCAAACAGATGACCCGTCATTTGCAAACCGAACATTCACTGCTGATGTTCCCTGAAGGCACTACCACCGACGGCCGTTCGCTGCGCACGTTCCATGGTCGCCTGCTGTCGGCGGCGATCGATTCGCAGGTGATGCTGCAACCGGTGGCGATCCGTTATCTGCGCGAGGGCAAAATCGACACGCTGGCGCCGTTCATTGGCGACGATGATTTGCTCTCGCATCTGATGCGCCTGTTCAGCCATGACTGCGGCGATGTCGAAGTGCATCTGCTCAAGCCGATTGCCTGTCAGGGCCGCGAGCGCGCGGCGCTGGCGTTCGAAGCGCAGCAGGCGGTGCAGAAGGTGTTGTTTGGATCGATCCCGCAAAGCCGACAATCGCCAATGCGCCCGGCAATTGCTGCCTGAAATACATTTCCATTGTAGGAGTGAGCCTGCTCGCGATGGCGGTCTGTCAGTCACATTTGCATGAACTGACAGACCGCCATCGCGAGCAGGCTCACTCCTACATTAGATTTTCGGTGGTCTGGCGTGCCGGGCAAAATCCTGCAGCTGCGGGTAGAACAGGCTGAAGTCTTCGCTGAGCGGCTCATACAATCGTCGCAACTCCTGCATCGCTCCCGCCAACTCTTCAGGCCTCGTCAACCGCCGCGAGATCCCCCGCAGGACCTGCTCCAGCACGGCAAATTCGCGATACGAACCCAGCCAGTCATTGGCAACCATGTGCGGCGCGATCTTCGCCAGCCGTTCCGGCAATTGCCGTTCGCGGGACAGCACCCGATAGACGTCTGCGGTGAACTGTTCCAGCGGTTGATCGGCATACAAACGCCAGTCCCGCGCCAGGCAGTGATCGAAAAACACATCGAGGACGATCCCGGCGTAGCGCCGCCGCGTTTCGGTAAACCGCCCCAAGGCAGTGTCCACCAGCGGATGGCGATCAGTGAACACGTCGATGCGCCGATGCAGCGCAATCGCCGCTTCAACCTCCGGGTCGAACTGGCCCTGCAGGCGACCTTTGACGAAGTCGCCATACAGGCTGCCGAGTAACTGACCGGGGCGCTGGCCGCCGAGATGCAAATGCGCGAGATAGTTCATGGGCGCAGCTTAGCACTGGGTTCGAACATTCAGCACCCTTGTATCGTTATAACCCGATATAGCGATTTACAAGATGCTCAGACCGTTTTCATATTGGTATATCGCGATCCAACGATTTAAAGTTCGCTCCATCGCGATATATCGCCACTGCCCCCACGAGCCCACGCCATGAACCTCGACCTCGACGAAATAATAAAAGCCCTGGCGCACCCAGTACGGCGAGACATCCTCAACTGGCTGAAAGACCCGAAAAACGAATTCCCCGAGCAGTTGCACAACCACGAATACGGGATTTGCGCCGGGCAGATCGATCAGCGTTGCGGCCTGTCGCAATCGACTGTGTCGGCACACCTGGCGACCCTGCAACGGGCCGGGCTGATCAGCAGCCAAAAGGCCGGGCAGTGGCATTTCTTCAAACGTAACGAGGACGTCATCCAGGCGTTTCTCAGCACCCTCAGTAAAGAGCTCTGACCCTTAACGTCAGCCAGCCGACAAGGAAACCTGCATGCCCCTTTCGCTCCTCATCCTCGCCCTGAGCGCCTTCGCCATCGGCACCACCGAGTTTGTCATCATGGGCCTGCTGCCCGACGTGGCGGCGGACCTCGGCGTGTCGATTCCCGGTGCCGGCTGGCTGGTCACCGGTTACGCCCTGGGCGTGGCAATCGGTGCACCGTTCATGGCGCTGGCCACCGCGAAGCTGCCGCGCAAGGCCGCGCTGGTGGCGTTGATGGGCATCTTTATTGTCGGCAACCTGCTCTGCGCCATCGCCAGCGACTACAACGTGCTGATGTTTGCCCGGGTGGTCACGGCGCTGTGTCACGGTGCGTTCTTCGGCATCGGTTCAGTGGTGGCCGCCGGTCTGGTCGCGCCGAACAAACGTGCCTCGGCGGTGGCGTTGATGTTCACCGGTCTGACCCTGGCCAACGTGTTGGGCGTGCCGCTGGGCACCGCATTGGGTCAGGAAGCCGGCTGGCGTTCGACCTTCTGGGCGGTGACCGTCATCGGGGTGATCGCGCTGATCGGCCTGATCCGCTTCCTGCCGGCCAAGCGTGATGAAGAGAAACTCGACATGCGCGCTGAACTCGCCGCGCTCAAGGGCGCCGGCATCTGGCTGTCGCTGAGCATGACCGCACTGTTCGCCGCCTCGGTGTTCACCCTGTTCACCTATGTCGCCCCACTGCTCGGCGAAGTTACCGGCGTGTCGCCGCGTGGCGTGACCTGGACGCTGATGCTCATCGGTCTGGGCCTGACCGTCGGCAACATCATCGGCGGCAAACTCGCCGACAAAGGCATGGCCGCCACGCTGATCGGCGTGTTCATCAGCATGGCCGTGGTTTCCACGGTGCTGAGCTGGACCAGCGTTGCGCTGATCCCGACCGAGATCACCTTGTTCCTCTGGGCCACCGCCTGTTTCGCCGCTGTGCCGGCGCTGCAAGTCAACGTGGTGACCTTCGGCAAGGCTGCGCCAAATCTGGTCTCGACCCTGAACATCGGCGCCTTCAACGTCGGCAACGCCCTCGGCGCCTGGGTCGGCGGCAGCGTCATCGCCCACGGCTACGGCCTGACCAGCGTGCCACTGGCCGCCGCCGCACTCGCCGTACTGGCCCTGCTGGTGACCCTGATTACTTTCCGCCAGAACGGCAATGCCGAGCTGGCCGCTGCTTCCCACTGATCAACTTCCTTATCAAGAGAGACTTTTAGACATGGCGACTATTTTCGACCCGATCAAACTTGGCGACATCGAGCTGAACAACCGCATCATCATGGCCCCGCTGACCCGCTGCCGCGCCGACGAAGGTCGTGTGCCGAACGCGCTGATGGCCGAATACTACGTGCAACGCGCCTCGGCCGGCCTGATCCTCAGCGAAGCCACTTCGGTAACGCCGATGGGCGTTGGCTACCCGGACACCCCGGGCATCTGGTCCAACGATCAAGTGCGTGGCTGGGCCAATGTGACCAAGGCGATTCACGCTGCCGGCGGCAAGATCTTCCTGCAACTGTGGCACGTTGGCCGCATCTCTCACCCTTCGTACTTGAACGGTGAAGCGCCGGTGGCACCAAGCGCCATCCAGCCAAAGGGCCACGTCAGCCTGGTGCGCCCACTGGCCGACTACCCAACCCCGCGCGCCCTGGAAACCGCTGAAATCGCCGACATCGTCGACGCCTACCGCACCGGTGCCGAAAACGCCAAGGCCGCCGGTTTCGACGGCGTGGAAATCCATGGCGCCAACGGTTACCTGCTCGACCAGTTCCTGCAAAGCAGCACCAACCAGCGCACCGATCAGTACGGTGGCTCGCTGGAAAACCGTGCGCGCCTCTTGCTGGAAGTAACCGATGCCGCGATCGACGTCTGGGGCGCCGGCCGCGTTGGTGTGCACCTGGCACCGCGTGCCGACTCCCACGACATGGGCGATGACAACCTCGCGGAGACCTTCACCTATGTCGCTCGTGAACTGGGCAAGCGCGGCATCGCGTTCATCTGCTCACGGGAAAAAGAAGGCGCCGACAGCCTCGGCCCGCAACTGAAAGAAGCCTTTGGCGGCCCGTACATCGCCAACGAAAAATTCACCAAGGAAAGCGCCAACGAGTGGCTGGCCAGCGGTAAGGCTGACGCGGTGGCGTTCGGCGTGCCGTTCATTGCCAACCCGGATCTGCCCGCCCGTTTGCAGGCTGATGCGCCGTTGAACGAGCCGCATCCGGAAACTTTCTATGGCAAGGGTCCGGTGGGTTATATCGACTATCCGACGTTGTAATCACGCTGTAGCGCAGAAATAAGAAAGCCCCTGACTCGTGAGAGTCAGGGGCTTTTTGTTGTTCGGCTTCAGATTTGTTGCGTGGCACGACGCGTAGCCCCTCACCCCAGCCCTCTCCCGAGGGAGAGGGAGCCGATTTGCAGAGCTTTCAGAACCTGAGTTCGGCGGAGATATTCCAGGTCGGCGTATCTTGTAAGAGCAGCCCGGTCGGTCCCCTCTCCCTCTGGGAGAGGGCTAGGGTGAGGGGAAAGCGGCGAAACACGGTTTCACAAGAGCTACACAATTTCCCTACAAAATGCACGGCTCGCTGCGTTTAAACTCCCCGCCGCGATCATCAGCCATGGCGGCTGATTGACATCTCCCCGGGCAATTGCGCATTTTGTTTCATTTGCGCAGGCTCGGGCTCAGGCGCAGCATGTCCAGCCCGGTGTCGACCCAGCGTTCAGCCTCGGCGTGCAATTCGAAGCTGTCCGGGGCCAGCAGCCAGCCGTACAGCAGGCCGTCGATGTAGGCATGAATGCTGATGGCCGCGCGGGCAGTGTCGAGATCTTCCGGCAACTGGCCGCGATTCACCGCATTACGCAGGGTCAGGCCGATGCGCAGGTTGCAATCGAGACTGGCCGTCCGGCGCTGCTGGCGCAGATCGCACATTTCATCGGTGAACTCGCACTTATGAAACAGAATTTCGTTGATGCGCCGGGTTTTCGGGTCCAGTGCAACTTGATGAAACAAATGAATCAGCAACTGCCGCATGCAGCCCAGCGGGTCTGGCTCGTCTTCGCTTTCACTGGCCTTGGCCAGTTCATCCAGCGGTTCGTGCAGGCTGTCGAGCATGGCCTGGACCAGATCGGCCTTGTTGCTGAAATGCCAGTAGATGGCGCCACGCGTCACGCCGGCGAGGGTCGCGATGTCCGCCAGGGTGGTGCGGGCAACCCCCCTTTCATAGAAGGCTTTCTCGGCCGCTTCCAGAATCTGGCTGCGGGTTTCCTGAGCTTCCTCTTTGGTACGACGGACCATGGCAGTAAAACCTCAAACAGGATGTTTCAGGGATGGCTGAATATCCGCTGAATAAAGAGGGGGCGATCTCTCGTGAATCGACTCCCCGGCCTACAATTTCAAACCTTGCGACGACTTTTGTAACAGGGTGGATACGCGGCGCAGGTGTTTACAAACAACCATGAACGTAAGTATATTACTTAGCAAGCTACTTATCCACCCGGTGCCCGATTTTTACTCTTTCACACTTCTTGTGCGCTTCTTGCGCGCCTGACCCGAGGATCTTCATGCAATTCAAGCCAGCTGTTACCGCTCTGGTCACTGCCGTCGCCCTGGCATCGCTGCTCAGCGGATGTAAAAAGGAAGAAGCGGCCCCTGCCGCTCCGCCCCCTCAGGTCGGCGTCGTCACTCTGCAACCACAAGCCTTTACCCTCACCTCCGAGCTGCCGGGCCGCACCAGTGCGTTCCGCATCGCCGAAGTCCGGCCGCAGGTCAACGGCATCATTCTCAAGCGTCTGTTCAAGGAAGGCGCCGACGTCAAGGCCGGCCAGCAGCTGTATCAGATCGATCCGTCGGTCTATGAAGCGACGCTGAAAAGCGCCGAAGCCGAGCTGCGTTCGACCAAGTCGATCTCCGACCGCTACAAGCAACTGGTCGATGAGCAGGCCGTCAGCCGTCAGGAATACGACACTGCGCTGGCCAACCGCTTGCAATCGGAAGCGTCCCTTCAGAGCGCGCAGATCAACGTGCGTTACACCAAGGTCTATGCGCCGATCTCCGGCCGCATTGGCCGTTCTTCGGTGACCGAAGGCGCACTGGTCAGCAATGGTCAGGCCGATGCGATGGCGGTAATTCAGCAGCTCGATCCGATCTACGTCGACGTCACCCAGTCGTCGGTGGAACTGCTGGAGCTGCGCCGCGAACTGGAAAGCGGTCGTCTGCAGAAGGCCGGCGACAACGCCGCGGCAGTCAAGCTGACCCTGGAAGACGGCAGCCAGTACAAGCTCGACGGCAAGCTGGAATTCTCCGAAGTCTCGGTTGACCAGACCACTGGCTCGGTGACCCTGCGCGCGGTGTTCCCGAACCCGGATCACACCCTGCTGCCAGGCATGTTCGTTCACGCCCAGCTGCAGGCCGGCGTCAACAGCGCAGCGATTCTCGCGCCGCAGCAAGGCGTGACCCGCGACCTCAAAGGCACCCCGACGGCACTGGTGGTCGGCGCTGACAACAAGGTCGAGCTGCGTCAGCTCAAGGCCAGCCGCACCGTCGGCAGCCAGTGGCTGATCGAAGACGGCCTGAAAGCCGGCGATCGTCTGATCACCGAAGGCCTGCAGTACGTCAAACCGGGCGTCGAGGTCAAAGCGACCGAGGCGACTAACGTCGGCACCAAGAACCCGGCCCCCGCACAGGCAGCTGACAAAGCCGCCGGCGGCAAAGGGGAGTAACCCATGTCAAAATTCTTCATCGACCGTCCGATTTTCGCCTGGGTGATCGCCCTGGTGATCATGCTGGTCGGGGCACTTTCGATCCTGAAATTGCCGATCAACCAATACCCGAGCATTGCGCCACCGGCCATTGCGATCCAGGTGACCTACCCAGGTGCGTCCGCACAAACCGTGCAGGACACCGTGGTCCAGGTCATCGAGCAACAGCTCAACGGTATCGACAACCTGCGTTATGTGTCGTCGGAAAGTAACTCCGACGGCAGCATGACCATCACCGCGACCTTCGAGCAAGGCACCAACTCCGACACCGCGCAGGTTCAGGTCCAGAACAAGCTGAATCTGGCCACCCCGCTGCTGCCGCAGGAAGTGCAGCAACAGGGTATCCGCGTGACCAAGGCAGTGAAGAACTTCCTGCTGGTGATCGGCGTGGTGTCGCGTGACGGCAGCATGACCAAGGACGACCTGTCCAACTACATCGTGTCGAACATGCAGGACCCGATCTCGCGGACCGCCGGGGTCGGTGACTTCCAGGTCTTCGGTGCGCAGTACGCGATGCGTATCTGGCTCGACCCGGCCAAGTTGAACAACTTCAACCTGACCCCGGTCGACGTGAAAAACGCCATTGCCGCGCAGAACGTTCAGGTTTCGTCCGGTCAGCTCGGTGGCTTGCCTGCCGTGCAGGGCCAGCAACTGAACGCGACGATCATCGGCAAGACCCGTCTGCAGACCGCCGAGCAGTTCAAGGAAATCCTCCTCAAGGTCAACAAGGACGGCTCGCAGGTTCGCCTCAAAGACGTCGCTGAAGTCGGTCTTGGCGGTGAGAACTACGCGATCAGCGCCCAGTTCAACGGCAGCCCGGCGTCCGGTCTGGCGGTGAAACTGGCCAACGGCGCCAACGCCCTCGACACCGCCAAAGCACTGCGCAACACCATCGACAGCCTCAAGCCGTTCTTCCCGCAAGGCATGGAAGTGGTGTTCCCGTACGACACCACCCCGGTGGTGACCGAGTCGATCAAAGGCGTGGTGCACACGCTGGTCGAAGCGATCGCGCTGGTGTTCCTGGTGATGTTCCTGTTCCTGCAGAACTTCCGCGCCACCGTCATCACCACGATGACCGTGCCAGTGGTACTGCTCGGTACGTTCGGCATCCTCGCCGCCGCCGGCTTCAGCATCAACACCCTGACCATGTTCGGCATGGTGCTGGCCATCGGTCTGCTGGTGGACGACGCCATCGTCGTGGTGGAAAACGTCGAGCGGGTGATGAGCGAAGAAGGCTTGTCACCGAAGGAAGCGACGAAGAAGTCCATGGGCCAGATCCAGGGCGCGCTGGTGGGTATCGCCCTCGTGCTCTCGGCGGTACTGCTGCCGATGGCATTCTTCAGCGGCTCCACCGGTGTGATCTACAAGCAGTTCTCGATCACCATCGTGTCAGCCATGGCCCTGTCGGTACTGGTTGCCCTGATCTTCACTCCGGCGCTGTGCGCGACCATGCTCAAGCCGATTCCGAAAGGCGAGCACGGTACCCCGAAGAAAGGTTTCTTCGGCTGGTTCAACCGCAACTTCGACCGTGGCGTACGCAGCTACGAGCGCGGCGTCGGCAACATGCTGACCCGCAAGGCGCCGTATCTGCTGGCCTATCTGCTGATCGTGGTCGGCATGATCTGGCTGTTCACCCGCATCCCGACCGCGTTCCTGCCGGAAGAAGACCAGGGCGTTCTGTTCGCTCAGGTGCAGACCCCGGCCGGTTCCAGTGCCCAGCGCACACAAGTGGTCGTGGACGAAATGCGTGAGTACCTGCTGCGTCCCAACAAGGACGGCGGTGAGGCCGACGCGGTGGCTTCGGTGTTCACCGTGACCGGCTTCAACTTCGCTGGCCGTGGGCAGAGCTCGGGTATGGCGTTCATCATGCTCAAGCCGTGGGGCGAACGTAACGCCGATAACAGCGTGTTCAATCTCGCTGCGCGTGCCCAGCAACACTTCTTCAGCTTCCGCGACGCGATGGTGTTTGCCTTCGCCCCGCCAGCGGTTCTGGAATTGGGTAACGCCACCGGTTTCGACGTGTTCCTGCAGGACCGTGCCGGTATCGGTCACGAAAAACTGATGGAAGCGCGTAACCAGTTCCTCGGCATGGCGGCGCAAAGCAAGGTGCTGACCCAGGTGCGTCCGAACGGCCTGAACGATGAGCCGCAGTTCCAGCTGGAAATCGATGACGAGAAGGCCAGTGCCCTCGGCATCACCATCAGCGACATCAACAACACCCTGTCGATCGCGCTGGGCAGTAGCTACGTCAACGACTTCATCGACCGTGGTCGGGTGAAGAAAGTCTACGTGCAGGGCCAACCGGACTCGCGCATGAGCCCGGAAGACCTGAAGAAGTGGTACGTGCGCAACGCCGAAGGCACCATGGTTCCGTTCTCGGCATTCGCCAAGGGCGAGTGGGTCTACGGTTCGCCGAAACTGGCGCGCTACAACGGTGTGGAAGCGGTCGAGGTCCTCGGGGCTCCGGCGCCGGGCTACTCCACCGGTGAAGCGATGGCCGAAGTCGAAGCGATTGCCAAGAAGCTGCCGTCCGGTGTCGGTATCTCCTGGACCGGTCTGTCCTACGAGGAACGTCTGTCCGGCTCGCAAGCGCCAGCGCTGTACGCCCTGTCGCTGCTGATGGTGTTCCTGTGTCTGGCGGCGCTGTATGAAAGCTGGTCGATTCCGATCGCGGTCATGCTCGTGGTACCGCTGGGGATCATCGGTGCACTGATGGCGACCAGTCTGCGCGGTCTGTCCAACGACGTGTACTTCCAGGTAGGCCTGTTGACGACCATCGGTCTGGCGGCTAAAAACGCCATTCTGATCGTCGAATTCGCCAAGGAACTGCATGAACAGGGACGCACCCTGCGTGAAGCGGCAATCGAAGCCTGCCGCATGCGTCTGCGCCCGATCATCATGACCTCGCTGGCCTTCGTCCTCGGCGTGGTACCGCTGGCGATTTCCACCGGCGCCGGTTCAGGCAGTCAACATGCGATCGGTACCGGCGTGATTGGCGGTATGCTCACGGCCACGATCCTGGCGATCTTCTGGGTCCCACTGTTCTTCGTTACTGTGTCGTCGATCGGTCAGCGCAAAAAGACCGACGCGGATGAGACTACTGAAACTCCTAAAGAGGCTGGCCAATGAGCAAGTCGCTACTCTCCATCGCAGTCGCCGCCTTCGTGCTGAGCGGTTGCTCGCTGATACCTGACTATCAGCAGCCTGAGGCTCCGGTCGCAGGCCAGTACCCGCAGGGGCCGGCGTATTCGCCGGCCCAGGCTCCGGCGCAAGCCGCGGCCGAACAGGGCTGGAAGCAGTTTTTCCATGACCCTGCCCTGCAACAGCTGATCCAGGTCGCCCTGGAAAACAACCGCGACCTGCGTGTCGCGGCGCTGAACATCGACGCTTACGCGGCGCAGTACCGCATCCAGCGCGCCGACCTGTTCCCGGCGGTGTCGGCCACTGCCGCCGGCAGCCGCCAGCGTCTGCCGGCCCGTGCCTCGCAGACCGGCGAGTCGACTATCAGCAGCTCCTACTCGGCCACGGTCGGGGTCAGCGCCTACGAACTCGACCTGTTCGGTCGAGTGCGCAGCCTGAGCGAGCAAGCGCTGCAACAATACTTCGCCACTGAAGAAGCACGTCGCAGCACGCAGATCAGTCTGGTGGCCAACGTCGCCAATGCTTACCTCACCTGGCAGGCGGACAAGGAACTGCTCAAGCTGACTCAGGACACCCTCGGTGCCTTCGAAGAAAGCTACAAGCTGACCAGCCGCAGCAACGAAGTCGGTGTGGCTTCGGCGCTGGATCTGGCGCAGTCGCGCACTTCCGTGGAAAACGCCCGGGCACAATTGGCGCGTTATACCCGCCAGGTCGCGCAGGACGAAAACAGCCTGACCCTGCTGCTCGGCACCGGTATTCCGGCCAATCTGCAAGCGGCCAAACCGCTGGCCGACGACCTGCTCAGCGACGTGCCGGCCGGTCTGCCTTCGGATCTGCTGCAACGTCGTCCGGACATTCTGCAGGCCGAGTACAACCTGAAGGCGGCCAACGCCAACATCGGCGCGGCCCGTGCAGCGTTTTTCCCGAGCATCAGCCTGACCGCCAACGCGGGTAGCCTGAGCCCGGATCTGTCCGGCCTGTTCAAGGGTGGCTCGGGGACGTGGCTGTTCCAGCCGCAGATCAACCTGCCGATCTTCAACGCCGGCAGCCTGCGCGCCAGCCTCGACTACGCCAAGATCCAGAAGGACATTGGCGTGGCGAATTACGAGAAGTCGATTCAGACAGCCTTCCAGGAAGTCGCCGACGGCCTCGCTGCACGCCAGACCTACACCGAGCAGTTGCAAGCGCAGCGTGACTTCGTTCAGGCCAACCAGGATTACTACCGCCTGGCCGAACGTCGCTACCGCATCGGCGTCGACAGCAACCTGACCTTTCTCGATGCCCAGCGTCAGTTGTTCAGCGCGCAACAGGCACTGATCACCGACCGCCTCGCGCAGCTGACCAGTGCGGTCAACCTGTACAAGGCCTTGGGCGGTGGCTGGAATGCGCAGACCGCGCAGAACGAACCGCTGAAAGAAGAAGCGCCGAAGATGAAGCTGTTCTGATCATCGGCTGAATACATCAAGCCCACCTTATTGGTGGGCTTTTTGTTGCCTGTCGGAAAGGTTTGACGGCCGAACTGGCCTCTTCGCGAGCAGGCTCGCTCCCACAGGGAAACGCATTCCAATTGTGGGAGCGAGCCTGCTCGCGAAGAGGACCTCACACCCACCACCTAATCCAAAGGAATCTTGCGTTCGATAACCGCCCAAAACCCGCTTTTCCTAATTGAATCCAATCATCCGCGCCCTTCACCATTCGACCCAGAAAACCAATAACAACAAGGTTCGACACCATGCTCCAGCGCCCTGCCCCGCCCGGCTGACCGCCACGCTCCACCTCAGACTCGCATCACTTTGCCTGCGCCGCACACGCCGCGACAGCGCAGCCGTTCGCCCTAAAAAAACAAGAGAGACCCAAGTCCATGACAGTTTTCCCTGTGCCTTATGCATTGCCCGGTGTGATCGCCCTGGCCATCGCCGGTCTGGCCCTGCCAGCCAGCGCCGAAGAAGGTGGCTTCGTCGAAGGCGCCAAGGTCAACCTCAACCTGCGCAACTTCTACATCAACCGCAACTTCACCAACCCGACCAAAGCCCAGGGCAAGGCTGAAGAGTGGACGCAGAGTTTCATCCTCGACGCGAAATCCGGCTTCACCCAAGGCACCGTCGGTTTCGGCATGGACGTGCTCGGGCTGTATTCGGTCAAGCTTGATGGCGGCAAAGGCACGGGCGGTACGCAGTTGTTGCCACTGGACCATGACGGTCGCCCGGCGGACAACTTCGGTCGCACCAACGTCGCGTTCAAGGCCAGACTCTCGCAGACCGAAGTCAAGGTCGGCGAATGGATGCCAGTGCTGCCGATCCTGCGTTCGGACGACGGTCGTTCGTTGCCGCAGACTTTTCGTGGCGGCCAGATCACTTCGAAGGAAATCGCTGGCCTGACCCTCTATGGCGGCCAGTTCCGCGCCAACAGCCCGCGCGACGACAGCAGCATGAGCGACATGTCGATGACCGGCAAAGCCGCGTTCACCTCTGACCGTTTCAACTTCCAGGGCGGCGAATACCTGTTCAACGACAAGCGCACGCAGATCGGCTTATGGAACGCGCAGCTCAAGGACATCTACAGCCAGCAGTACCTCAACGTGCTGCATAGCCAGCCGCTCGGCGACTGGACGCTGGGCGCCAACCTCGGCTTTTTCTATGGCAAGGAAGATGGCAGCGCCCGCGCCGGCGATCTCGACAACAAGACCTGGTACGGGATGTTCTCCGCCAAATACGGCGGCAACACGTTCTACGTCGGCCTGCAGAAACTGACCGGCGACAGCGCGTGGATGCGGGTCAACGGCAGCAGTGGCGGCACCCTGGCCAACGACAGCTACAACGCCAGTTATGACAACGCTCAGGAACGCTCCTGGCAACTGCGCCACGACTACAATTTCGCCGCCATGGGCATCCCCGGTCTGACCCTGATGAACCGCTACATCAGTGGCGACAACGTGCACACCGGGACGATTACCGACGGCAAGGAATGGGGTCGCGAATCGGAACTGGGTTACACGGTGCAGAGCGGCACGTTGAAAGACTTGAACGTCAGATGGCGCAACTCGACCATGCGCCGGGATTTCAGCAATAACGAGTTTGATGAGAACCGATTGATCGTCAGCTACCCGATCAGCCTGCTCTAACTACCGGCCCTTGTAGGAGCTGCCGAAGGCCGCGATCTTTTGATTTTGATTTTTTAAAAACAAGATCAAAAGATCGCAGCCTTCGGCAGCTCCTACGCGGGTACGCATTCCAACTGTGGGAGCGAGCCTGCTCGCGAAAGCGGCAGACCGGTCGCCATTATTCTCGAGATTCGACGCCTAGCTCATCCCAAACCGATTCCGCCAGATGAAACGTCGCATTCGCCGCCGGAATCCCGCAGTAGATCGCGCTCTGCATGATCACTTCCTTGATCTCGCCACGGCTGACGCCATTATTGGCCGCGGCGCGCAGGTGCAGTTTCAGTTCGCCTTCGCGGTTCATGCCGATCAGCATGGCGATGGTGATCAGGCTGCGGGTGTGCCGGGGCAGGCCCGGGCGGGTCCAGATATCGCCCCAGGCGTGGCGGGTGATCATCTCCTGGAATTCCGAATTGAACTCGGTCAGCGTGGTCAGGCTGCGATCGACGTGGGCATCACCCAGTACCGCGCGGCGCACTTGCATGCCATCGTCGTAACGTTGTTTCTCGTCCACAAAATCTTCCTCACTGAGCTCGCAAAAACGCCAGCACCCGGTCGCTGAAATCGGTGCCGGCCTGCACGTTGGACAAATGCGCCGCATAGAACTCGGCGTACTCGGCGCCGCGCACATGGTCGCGGATGAAATGCCCGCCGGACGGCGGCGTCACCGCATCTTCGCTGCCGGCAATCACCAGCAACGGCACATTGATCGAAGCCAGTTGTTCACGGAAATCGGCATCGCGCACCGCCGCGCAATTGGCCGCATAGCCCTGCGGATTGGTCGCGGCGAGCATGTCGGTAATCTTCTTCGCCGCCTCGGGATGCGCCGCCGAAAAGTCCGGAGTAAACCAGCGCGCGATCGAGGCATCACGCAGCGCGACCATCGCCGCCGGGCCGTCGCGCAACACGGTTTCGATGCGTGGATTCCACACCGACGGATCACCGATCTTCGCTGCGGTGTTGCAGACGACTAGCTTGTGCAAACGATGCCCGGCATTGATACCCAGCCACTGACCGATCAGCCCGCCCATCGACAGTCCGCAGAAATGCGCGCGCTCGATGTGCAGCGCATCCAGCAGACCGAGCACGTCGTGGCCCAGCTGCTCGATGCTGTACGGCCCTTCGGTGACCAGCGATTGTCCGTGGCCGCGAGTGTCGAAACGCAGCACGCGAAAATGCTCGGTGAACGCCGGCATCTGCGCGTCCCACATGTGCAGGTCGGTGCCCAATGAGTTGGACAGCACCAGCACCGGCGCATCGGCCGGGCCTTCTATTTGATAATGCAGTTCGCCATCGGCGAGTTGAACGAAAGCCACAGCCCTCTCCTTCAGACAGTCAAAGCGTTGTGTTCGGCCACCGCGCGCTCGACCCAGACTTGCGCCTGACCGAGGTAATGCGCCGGGTTCAGAAGATCATCGAGTTCAGCACCGCTGAGTTCGGCGGTGACTTGCGGCTCGTCACCGAGTACGGCGCGCAAATGGCGTTGTTCGGCCACCGCGCGCTTGCAGCATTGTTCGAGCAGATGATGCGCGGTGTCGCGGCCCACTCGTTGCGCGAGGACGATACTCACCGCTTCGGCCAGCACCAGCCCTTGGGTCAATTCGAGGTTGCTGGCCATGCGTGCGGCGTCGACCTCCAGGCCATCGGCGAGCAAACGCGCCTGCTGCAGCGAACCGGACACCAGGCAGCAGATTTCCGGCAGGGTTTCCCATTCGGCGTGCCACAAACCGAGGCTGCGTTCGTGCTCCTGCGGCATGGCGCTAAACAGTGTCGATACCAGCCCCGGCACCCGCGTTGCCGCGCCGATCAGCACCGCCGCGCCGACCGGGTTGCGCTTGTGCGGCATGGTCGACGAACCGCCCTTGCCCGGTGCGGCGGGTTCGAACACTTCCGCCGCCTCGGTCTGCATCAACAGGCTGATGTCGCGACCGAATTTACCGAGGCTGCCGGCAATCAAGCCAAGCACCGCGCCGAACTCGACGATGCGATCGCGCTGGGTGTGCCACGGTTGCTCGGGCAGGCTCAGTTGCAGTTCTTCGGCCAGCGCTTGAGCAATCGGCAACCCCTGCTCGCCCAGGGCCGCGAGCGTGCCGGACGCGCCACCGAATTGCAGCACCAGCAGCCGTGGCTTGAGTTCTCGCAGACGCTGGCGGCTGCGCGTCACAGCGCCCAGCCAACCGGCGATCTTCATGCCCAGCGTCACTGGCGTCGCGTGTTGCAGCCAGGTGCGCCCGGCCAATGGTGTGGTGGCGAAACGTTGTGCCTGGGCGGCAAGTGAGTCGGCCAGATGCGTCAGTTGGTCTTCGATCAGCGCCAGCGCCTGACGCAATTGCAGGACCAGCCCGGAATCCATCACGTCCTGACTGGTCGCGCCCAGATGCACATAGCGCTCGGCTTCGGCATCGCTCGAGGCGATCTGTTTGCCCAACGCCTTGACCAGCGGAATCGCCGAATTGCCGGCCGTGGCAATCGCCTCACCCAATGCGGCGAAGTCATACAGGTGCGCATCGCACGCTGCGGCGATCGGTGCCACGGCCGAAGAAGGAATCAGCCCGACCCGCGCTTCGGCCCGGGCCAGCGCCGCTTCGAAATCGAGCATCGCCTGCACCCGGCCCTGATCGCAGAACACCTCGCGCATATCGCGGGCGGTGAAGTAGGCATCGAACAATTGATTGCCCGGTCGCTGAGTCATAAACAGTCCTTGCCGGCGCGGGCCAGAACGGCCCGCGCACTTCGGGTTAGAGATCGTGGTGCAAATACTTCGCCTGCTTGGGCAACCGCAAGCTGAACAGGAAGGCCACCGCCATCATCGCCGTGACGTACCAGTAGAAGGCGTTTTCCATACCGCCAGCCTTGAGGCTCAGGGCGACGAATTCCGCCGAGCCGCCAAAGATTGCATTGGCCACCGCGTAAGCCAGGCCGACACCCAGGGCGCGCACTTCCGGCGGGAACATCTCGGCTTTCACCAGACCGCTGATCGAGGTGTAGAAACTGACGATCGCCAGCGCCAGGGTGATCAGCACGAAGGCGAGGAACGGACTGCTGATGCTTTTCAGGCTGAGCAGGATCGGCACGGTGAACAGCGTGCCGAGGGCGCCGAACCAGAGCATCGAGTTGCGCCGGCCGATCTTGTCGGCAAGCATGCCGAACAGCGGCTGCATGCACATATACAGGAACAGCGCGCCGGTCATGATGTAGCTGGCGGTCTTGGCGTGCATGCCGGCGGTGTTCACCAGGTATTTCTGCATGTAGGTGGTGAAGGTGTAGAAAATCAGCGAGCCGCCAGCGGTGTAGCCGAGCACGGTGATGAACGCCGCCTTGTGATCGCGGAACAGTGCGGTGATGCTCCCGGCATCCTTGTGTGCACGGGTTTCTTCGTTGGTGGTTTCCTTCAGCGAACGACGCAGGAACAGCGAAATCAGCGCCGCCACCGCACCGACCACGAACGGAATGCGCCAGCCGTAGGCGCGCAGATCTTCTTCAGTGAGGAACTGTTGCAGCACCACCACCAGCGACACCGCCAGCAGTTGCCCGCCGATCAGCGTCACGTACTGGAACGAAGCGAAGAAACCACGTTGGCCCTTGAGCGCGACTTCGCTCATGTAGGTCGCGGTGGTGCCGTACTCGCCGCCGACCGACAGGCCTTGCAGCAAGCGCGCAAACAACAACAGCACCGGCGCCCAGACGCCGATGTCCTTGTACGTTGGCAAGCAGGCGATCAGCAACGAGCCGAAGCACATCATCAGGATCGAGATGAGCATCGAATTCTTGCGCCCGTGCTTGTCGGCAACGCGGCCGAAAATCCAGCCACCAATCGGCCGCATCAGGAACCCGGCAGCGAACACGCCAGCGGTGTTGACCAGTTGCACGGTAGGGTTATCGGAGGGGAAAAACGCCGGGGCGAAATAGATCGCGCAGAAGGCGTAGACGTAGAAGTCGAACCATTCGACGAGGTTGCCGGACGAAGCGCCGACAATGGCGAAGATGCGCTTGCTGCGCTCTTCCCCGGTGTAATGGGAGGTGGGCGTTGTCATTGTTTTTTCACTCGATAGGGACAGTCACAGTCTAGACATACTTTGCAACAGTCCCGTTCCACAGTTCCATCTGCAACACAGTTCCCTTGCAGGAGTGAGCCTGCTCGCGATGGCGGTGTGTCATTCAGACCATTTAAATCTGACACACCGCCATCGCGAGCAGGCTCACTCCTACAGGGATTGATGGTGTTCTTTTAATAATCGAAGAACACCGTCTCGGCATCAGTGCCCTGCAGAATCACGTTCCACTGGTAAACACCGGACGCATCCTGCTTGGCCAGCAACGTATCGCGGCGTTCAGCCGGGACGCATTCGAGCAGCGGATCATCGACGTTCGCCGGTTCACCCTCAAAATAAATCCGCGTCAGCAAGTGCTTGACCAGCCCACGGGCAAACACCAGCACCACCAGATGCGGCGCCTGGGTCGAGCCTTTCAGGCCGGGCACGGTGCCGGGTTTGATCGTGGTGAAACGGAAGCGCCCTTCGGCATCCACCGGCACCCGGCCGAAGCCTTCGAAGTTCGGATCGAGCGGTTTGTCCTGCTGGTCTTCCGGGTGGTCATATTTGCCGACGGCGTTGGCCTGCCAGACTTCCAGCATGGCGTCGTTGACGACATCGCCATTGCCGTCGACCACTTGGCCGGTGATCGCCACGCGCTCGCCGAGGGTCAGCTCGTTGGCCAGGGTTTCGCGGTTCAGCCAGGTCAGGCCGATGTGGTAATACGGCCCGACGGTGTGGGACGTGGTCGCATAGAGGGTCATCTTATTTCTCCATCGGCGTGGCTTCACGCCCGCGCAGCACGATGTCCCAACGGTAACCGAGGGCGTAGGACGGAATGGTTTTTTCCAGATCGAAGCTGGCGATCAGGCGTTCCTTGGCCGAAGTGTCCGGCACGCAGTTGTAGATCGGGTCATACGCGAGCAACGGATCGCCGGGGAAGTACATCTGCGTGACCAGACGCGTAAGGATGCTCGGCCCGAACAGCGAAAAGTGAATGTGCGCCGGGCGCCAGGCGTTGTGGTGGTTGCCCCACGGGTAAGCCCCGGGCTTGATGGTCTGGAACTGGTACCAGCCGTCGGCATCGGTGACGGTGCGGCCGGTGCCGGTGAAGTTCGGGTCCAGCGGCGCGTCGTGCAGGTCGCGGGCGTGGTTGTAGCGACCGGCGGCGTTGGCCTGCCAGATCTCAACGAGAATCCCCGGCACCGGCAGCCCGTCTTCATCGAGCACACGGCCGTGAATAATGATGCGCTCGCCCAACGGCTCGCCGGCGTGCTGCGCGGTCAGGTCGTTGTCTTTCTCGGCAACGTGCTCGGCGCCGATGGTCGGCCCGGTGATTTCCGAGAGTGAATGGGGCAGGTACACCAAGGGCTTGGACGGCGAGCGCAGGTTGGTGGATTGATACGTCGGGTGCAGGTAGTCAGGCTGAGTGCCTGCCTGTGGGCGACGGTAACCAGGCTTGTCAGTCATTTCGCTTTCCTCAATTCTTGTAAGTGCCGCAGCGCGTCAGACGCGTTCGATGGCCAGGGCCAGACCCTGGCCAACACCGACGCACATGGTCGCCAGGCCTTTCTTGCCAGCGGTCTTTTCCAGCTGATGCAGGGCGGTCAGTACCAGTCGCGCCCCGCTCATGCCCAACGGGTGACCGAGAGCGATCGCGCCGCCATTGGGATTGACCTGCGGCGCATCGTCGGCCAGGCCCAACTCGCGCAGCACCGCCAGGCCCTGGCTGGCAAACGCCTCGTTGAGTTCGATCACGTCGAAATCGCTGACCGCGACGCCGAGGCGCTCGGTCAGTTTGCGCACCGCCGGCACCGGGCCGATGCCCATTACCCGTGGTGCGACACCGGCGCTGGCCATGCCGAGCACTTTCGCGCGGGCGGTCAGGCCGTGTTTTTTCACCGCTTCAGCCGAGGCAAGTATCAGCGCCGCGGCGCCATCGTTAACGCCAGAGGCATTGCCGGCGGTGACGGTTTTGTCCGCGCCGTTGACCGGTTTCAGTCTGGCCAGCGCTTCAATTGTGGTGTCGGCGCGCGGATGCTCGTCCTGGCTGACCACGGTTTCGCCTTTTTTATGGGCGATGCGCACTTCGACGATTTCTTCAGCGAAGTAACCCGCGGCCTGAGCGGCAGCGGTACGTTGCTGACTGCGCAGGGCAAAGGCGTCCTGATCCTCGCGCGAAACCTGGTAGTCGTCGGCGACGTTGTCAGCGGTTTGCGGCATGGCATCGACGCCGTACTGCGCCTTCATCAGCGGGTTGATGAAACGCCAGCCGATGGTGGTGTCTTCCAGTTTCATGTTGCGCGAGAACGCCGCATCAGCCTTGCCCATCACGAACGGCGCGCGGGACATCGACTCGACGCCGCCGGCAATTGCCAGCTCCATTTCGCCGCTGGCAATCGCACGAAACGCAGTGCCGATGGCGTCCATGCCCGAGGCGCAAAGACGATTGAGGGTCACGCCGGGCACGCTGTCCGGCAGACCGGCGAGCAGCAGCGCCATGCGTGCAACGTTGCGGTTGTCTTCGCCAGCCTGGTTGGCGCAGCCGAGGAACACCTCATCGACTGCATTCCAGTCCACCGATGGATTGCGCTCCATCAAGGCTTTGATCGGCACGGCGGCCAGGTCATCGGCGCGAACGGCAGACAGTGCGCCGCCGAAACGGCCGATGGGGGTGCGAATCGCGTCGCAGATGTACACGTCACGCATCATGCTTCTCCCGGTGCCTGACCGTGGGCGGCGGCGGTGCGCGCTTCAAGATCACGCAGCGCGGTCAGCTCGACGTCGGTCGGCTCAGCAGTGGTTTCAACGGATTCGGCAAAACGGATCGCCCAACCGGTGGCGGCGACCACTTGCTCGCGGTTCACGCCCGGATGCAACGCGGTGACCACGAACTCGTTAGTGCCCTCCTCCGGTTCCATGATGCACAGGTCGGTGATGATCCCCACCGGCCCGGCGCCCGGCAGGCCCAGGCGCTTGCGCGAATCGCCGCCCTCGCCGTGACCGACCGAGGTGATGAAATCTAGCTTGTCGACAAACGAGCGCGCCGACTGTTTCAGGATGATCAGCACGCTTTTCGCCGAGCCGGCAATCTCCGGCGCGCCACCGGCACCCGGCAGACGCACTTTCGGCGCGTGGTAGTCGCCGACCACGGTGGTGTTGATGTTGCCGAAACGGTCGACCTGCGCGGCGCCGAGGAAGCCAACGTCGATGCGCCCGCCCTGCAGCCAATAGCGAAAAATCTCACCGGTCGGCACGACGGTGTCGGCGGTTTCGGCCAACTCGCCGTCACCGATGGACAGTGGCAGCACGCTCGGCTTGGCGCCAATCGGGCCGGATTCGTAGATCAGCACCACGTCCGGCGATGAAGTCAGACGCGCAAGGTTGGCGGCTTTCGACGGCAGGCCGATGCCGACGAAGCACACCGAGCCGTTCTTCAGGCGCCGGGCCGCAGCGACGGTCATCATTTCATTGGTGGTGTAAGTCATTACTTGGCCTCCGAAGCAGCGGCCAACTTGGCCTGGAATTCGCTGAAATCAGCGCAGCCATGGATGTATTCGTTGATCCACGCGGTAAACGTCTCACGGTCACGGGCGATCGGGTCCCACGCCTGATAGAAACGATTGTCGCGCTCGGTGTAACCGTGGGCGTAGGACGGATGCGCGCCACCCGGTACATGGCAGACCGCGCTCAAGGCCCAGGTCGGCAATACACAGGCGTTCATCGGTGCGTTGAGGTCGTCGACGATTTCTTCCACGGTGACGATGCAGCGTTTGGCCGCCAGCGCGGCTTCTTTCTGCACACCGAGAATGCCCCAGAGCAGCACGTTGCCTTTGCGGTCGGCCTTCGGCGCATGAATCACGGGGACGTCGGGGCGTACCGATGGCACTGCCGCCAGCACTTCGCCGGTGAACGGGCAGGTCACGGTTTTGATCAGCGGATTGACTTTCGGCAGGTCGGAACCGGCGTAGGCACGCAGCACCGCGAACGGCAGGCCGGACGCGCCAGCGACATAGGCATTGGCGAGGTCGGCATGGCTGTGCTCTTCGATCTCCAGCGCGTGCGGCCATTGCTTCTCGACCGCGTCACGCAGACGGTGCAGCGAGCCCACACCCGGGTTGCCGCCCCAGGAGAAAATCAGTTTGCGTGCGCAACCGGCGCCGATCAGTTGGTCGTAGATCAGGTCCGGCGTCATCCGCACCAGCGTCAGATCTTTCTTGCCCTGACGAATGATTTCATGACCCGCTGCCGTAGGGATCAGGTGAGTGAAGCCTTCGAGGGCGACGGTATCGCCGTCGTTGACGAATTGCTTCACCGCGTCGTGCAGCGAAAGGATCTCAGCCATGGAGCGGGCTCCTGTTCTTTTGTAAGGAATCGCCAGTGATAAAAAGGCGCGAGGTTCAGCGCCGGAGTCACTGAAGATTAAGCCTGGGAAAATCGCCAAACAATCCGATAATCGACTGAGTGTTCGTTTATCGAACGGATTGTTGTTCACCTAACAATCAGATCAAAAGCTTCGCGAGCAGGCTCGCTCCCACAGGGAAATGCATTCCAGTGTGGGAGCGAGCCTGCTCGCGAAGAGGTCGGCATGTTCAATAAAGATTCATGCCCGGTCAGGTCGCATCGGCGTGACTGACCACGCCCTTGATCAGCACCGCCGCCGTTGCCAGGCCGGCCGGGATCACCAGTGCGGTCAGCACCTGCTCGAAATTCCAGCCCAAGCCCAGCAAGGTCGCGCCCATCCACGCGCCGAGGATCGCGCCAAAGCGGCCGATGCCGAGCATCCACGACACCCCGGTCGCGCGGCCCTGAGTCGGGTAGAAGCGGGCTGCCAGCGACGGCATCGCCGATTGCGCGCCGTTCACACACATGCCCGCCACCAGCACCAGCGTCGCCAGCAAGGTGATGTTGCCCAGGCTCTGCCCCACCGCGTAGGCAAATACCCCGGCCAGCAGGTAGAAAATGCCGATGACCTTGTGCGGATTGAAGCGGTCCATCGCCCAGCCCACCGCGACCGCACTCAACACGCCGCCGAACTGGAACAACGCACCGATGAACGCGGCCTGCTCCATGCTCGCGCCGCTGTCGCGCATCAGCGTCGGCAACCAACTGGTCAGCAGGTAGACGATCACCAGGCCCATGAAATAGGTCATCCACAACAGCAGCGTGCCAGTGCTGTAAGTGCCGGAGAAAATCACCGCGAAGACATTGCGCGCCTTGACGGTTTTCTGTTCCGGCACACTGAAGCTCGAAGCCTGAGCAACGGTGATCGGATCGATCGGTGCGAGGGTCTTGCGCACTTTGTCGGTGCCACGGTTGCGCACCACCAGGTAACGCGCCGATTCCGGCAGCCAGAACAGCAGCACCACAGCAAGGATCAGCGGCAGGATCCCGCCGATCATCAGCAAGGCGTGCCAGCCGAACGCCGGGATCAGTTTTGCCGAGATGAAACCACCGCCGGCCATGCCGAGGTTGAAGCCGCAGAACATGCTCGTCACCAGCAGCGACTTCTTGCGCTCCGGGGTGTATTCCGAGAGCAGCGTGGTGGCGTTGGGCATGCCCGCACCGAGACCGAGCCCGGTCAGGAAGCGCAACACCAGCAGTTGTTCGACGTTGGTGCTGTACGCCGAGGCCAGGCTGAAGCCACCGAACAGAACCACCGCGCCAACGAGTACGACTTTTCGTCCGAAGCGGTCAGCCAGAGGGCCGGAGCCGAGGGCACCGAAGACCATGCCGATCAGCGCGGCACTCATCACCGGGCCGAGGCTGGCGCGATCGATACCCCAGTCCTGCGACAGCGCCGGGGCGATGAAGCCCAGGGCAGCGGTGCCGAGACCACGAGAAATACGATCCGGAAACACAGGACCACCACCCGCCACTGATAGCGCGAGATCGGTTGGTCGTTGATGAAGGTCTGCACATCGAGGCAGTTACCCACAGCGGACTGAGGCTGGTTCATTATTTTTATTCCACGCAAAAAACGCAGTCGAACGGCGGCCGGCCAGAGCACGGCACGGTCACAAGAATAGAAGATTGTAATCAGGCGTTGCGCGGGACCCGGCAACAACGGGTGAAACACAGACAGACGGGGATCGGGCGCATGGTGAGTTGCCTCTTGTCATTATTATCGTGGTCGACAGTCCGGCGGGCTCATACACGTCAGCACCGGATGACGCTGCCGCGACATTAATGATCCGAGGGTTTTAGCGTCAATTCGATAAACGCAACACTGTGCGTTTATCGAACAGCTTCCTCAGGCGAACAACTGCGCACTGAGGTCGCGACTGGCGCTGAGCAGGCCCGGCAGAAAGCGCTGCTCCAACTCGGCGCGACTGACCCGGCCGGCGTGGGTGCTGACATTCAGCGCCGCGACCACTTGCCCGGAGGCGTCGTACACCGGCACGGCGATCGAGCGCAGGCCCTGTTCCAGTTCCTGATCGACAATGCACCAGCCCTGCTGACGCACTTGCTGCAAACATTCAAGCAAAGCGTCGGGCGTGTGAATGGTGCGGCTGGTCTTGGCGACGAGTTCAGCGTGGTCGAGGTATTCGCCCAGCGACGTGTCATCCAGCGCTGCCAACAGAATCCGGCCCATCGACGTGCAATACGCTGGGAGACGCCCGCCGACTGAAAGGTCTACCGAGATCAACCGCTGCGTGGTCGCCGAGCGGGCAATGTAGAGAATGTCATCGCCCTCCAGCGTCGCCATGTTGCAGGCTTCGTGCAGTTGCTCGCTCATGCGGTCGAGATAGGGCTGGGCGGAAACGGCGAGCGGCGTCGAGGACAAATAGGCGTGGCCGAGGGTCAGCACCTTCGGCAGCAACGAATAGGTACGGCCGTCGGTGGTGGCGTAGCCGAGCTTGATCAGCGTGTGCAGGCAACGGCGCACGGCGGCGCGGGGAATTTCCGTGCGATGGCTGATCTGTGCAATGGTCAGGTGGCGTTTACGTTCCTGAAATGCCTGCACCACCGCCAGGCCACGGGCCAGCGAGGTCATGAAATCCGGATCACCGGTCAGCGCCTGAATGCGTTTGGCCGGCGAGGCGACGATGGGCGGCGCCACCGACGTGAAGGAGTTGCGCATTTGATCGTTCATTTCTTGTCCTTGTCCGGCACGCATCAATGCCTAGTCAACCGGCTCGCCGCGCGATGCACAAGCACCGGGGCATCAACATTGGGCGATTATCGAACCGCCGACCGATAATCGCAATCCAGCCCAGCGCGCCTTTCCATTGCCCTGAGTCGCCTTTATCGATTCTGCTCACAACTTGGTTGTTCTAGTTAATGGCGCCAAAAACAGAACGCCTGTTTCTATAACGCTGTCGTTACACTCAACTATGGGCAAAAGTTGCCAGCAACAAACCCGTCACACATTCAGAACCGTTTTTAACTTGGCAAAGATAGTCATTCCCGAATCGACCGCTATAATGCACCCTAGTCGCGGCGCTTTAATCCAAAGCCCGCGACTTGCTGAACGAGGCCCTTCGTCTCAGCCCCGGCCAGCGCCCGGCGCCCATTACACATGCAACGCCAGCGCTCGCTGAAACAGGAAACTGATGCTGCGTCAGTTTTTATCTGGTGCCGTAGCCGCCTGTAACACGGAAGTCTTGATTGCCTCTCCAATGTCACCCTGCCTGATCGGGCTGTGGATGACTGACGGGTTCGCTCAATTGACTCGTTGCAGTGTGTTTCACCGGATATCCAATTCAACTCATACAGGTAACACCGTGACGAAAGACGAACTGCGCGCGGAACTAGAGCGCCAGGAACAACGTTACAAGGAAGTTTACGGCGGGGAAGTCACCACCTACGCCGCTCAGCCGGAACCGGAACGCAAGGCATGGCGCAAGCGCCCTACCGTTCAGGATCAGGTGTTCAAGCAGGAAATCGAAAAAATCGAGAAGGAACTCAAAGCCGAAGAGCCATGAGCCACGGCTGCTGAACATTCCAAAGTCGGCGTCCACCCGAGCCTCAGCGCGGTGGCAAGACGACACCTCGCGCGCCCGCTACCCGCGGGCAGCGGCTGCATCGCTATTGTGTGGCTCAAGAACGAACGTCCCACAGGTTTCAGAGATATTTCAGACAAACGTTTGAGGCGCCAAAGCGCCGGAAAAACACTCTTGAAAATCAATTTTCCCTAGAAAAATCAAATAGTTGAAAAACCCTTCGTGACGCCTGGTTTTCACGCCCTGCAACAAATTAAATCGAACAAGGGTGAGACCAGTGAGCAGACGGGGCATCGATTTCCTGTCTTTTCTGGCATAATCGCGCCCCCTTACGACCGGGTCAGAAAACCTTCATGATCGATTTATTCAGCGGACTGGATGCTTGGGTGCTTGTGAGCCTCTTGCTCGCCCTGACGTTTGTCCTCGCCTTCGAGTTCATCAATGGATTTCATGACACCGCTAACGCGGTAGCCACTGTTATCTACACCAAAGCCATGCCGCCGCACCTGGCGGTGTTCTTTTCCGGTGTGTTCAATTTCCTCGGCGTGCTGCTGGGCGGCGTGGGTGTGGCGTATGCCATTGTCCATCTGCTCCCGGTTGAGCTGCTGATCAATGTGAACACCGGCCATGGCCTGGCGATGGTGTTCTCGTTGCTCGCCGCGGCAATCGCCTGGAATTTGGGCACCTGGTACTTCGGTATCCCGGCTTCCAGCTCGCACACCCTGATCGGCTCGATCCTCGGTGTCGGCCTGGCCAACGCGCTGATCAACGACATCCCGTTGGCCGATGGCGTGAACTGGCAGAAAGCGATCGATATCGGCGCCTCGCTGGTGTTCTCGCCGATGGCCGGCTTCCTCATCGCCGCGCTGGTGCTGATCGGCCTGAAGTGGTGGCGCCCGCTGTCGAAGATGCACAAGACGCCGGAACAGCGCCGCAAGATCGACGACAAGAAACACCCGCCGTTCTGGAACCGTCTGGTCCTGGTGATCTCGGCCATGGCCGTGAGCTTCGTGCACGGTTCCAACGACGGCCAGAAAGGCATCGGCCTGATCATGCTGGTGCTGATCGGTATCGTACCGGCGCAGTTCGTGCTCGATCTGAACAGCACCACCTACCAGATCGAACGCACCCGCGACGCGACCCTGCACCTGAGCCAGTTCTACCAGCGCAACGCCGATTCGCTGGGTGAGTTCCTGGCCCTGGGCAAGAGCGTGGAAGGCGACCTGCCGGAGAAATTCCGCTGCAACCCGCAGCAGACCGAACCGACCATCACCGCTCTGCTGCACACGCTTAAAGGCGTAGCGGACTACCATTCGCTGTCGTCGGAAAGCCGCATCGAAGTGCGTCGCTACCTGCTCTGCCTGGACGACACGGCGAAGAAAGTCGGCAAATTGCCTGGCCTGGAAGCCCGTGAAAAGGCTGACCTCGACAAGCTGCGCAAGGACCTGACCACCACCACCGAATACGCGCCGTTCTGGGTGATTCTGGCGGTCGCCCTGGCGCTGGGCCTGGGCACCATGGTGGGCTGGAAGCGCGTGGTGCTGACCATTGGCGAGAAGATCGGCAAACAGGGCATGACCTATTCGCAGGGCATGTCGGCGCAGATCACCACGGCCAGTCTGATCGGCATGGCCAATATTTTCAGCCTGCCGGTGTCGACCACTCACGTGCTGTCTTCGGGTGTCGCCGGGACCATGGTTGCCAATAAAAGCGGCCTGCAGGGTGGCACGGTGAAGACTATTCTGCTGGCCTGGGTGTTGACCCTGCCGGCGACTGTGGCGCTGTCGGCCGGGTTGTTCTGGTTGGCTTCGAAGGCTTTGGGTAGTTGATCGATTGCTGCTTGTGAAGGAGGCGCGATTCTTTGGAATCGCGCCTTTTTTTGGTTTTGAGTTTGTGTGTATATCCGTTGCTGCGGTAACGGCTTCTTATGGTTTCGCTCTTACAGCGAGTCACCTTTTCCAAACGCCGAAAAGGTAACCCAAAAGGCTTTGCCCCGGCGTACGGCCCGCTCGCTGGGGCTCGGGGTACCTTCGTTACGGGACCGATCCGGGCGCAGCGGCTCCGGTTGGCTTCGCTGCACCTACACTCGCTGTGTACGACTGCGTCGTACGGTCGCTGCGCTCCCACCCCCGGATCAATCCCGTAACGAAGCCTGCCGAAGGGGCAAAAGATCAAGAGCCGAAGCAAAGCAAAAGCCAGATCAAGAGCCCCTCACCCTAACCCTCTCCCGGAGGGAGAGGGGACTGAACGGGGTGATTGGGCGAAGCACGCCGGCCTGGGATATCGAGTCGAATGCAAATACGCACAAGATCAAAAGCCCCTCACCCTAGCCCTCTCCCGGAGGGAGAGGGGACTGACCGAGGTGTTTAGGCGAAATACGCTGACGTGAGATACCGAGTCGAATGCAGATTCTGAAAAACCCGCAAATTGGCTCCCTCTCCCTCGGGAGAGGGCTGGGGTGAGGGGCGAATCCACCGAAAATCCCAAGCCATGCGACGCTTCTAACCACTCAACAATGAGCGTTAGCTCGAGTGCTCTTGATCTTGATCCACGGGCGACTTCGGAAGGCTGAGCGGAGGGATTGATCCGGGCGTGGGAGCGCAGCGACCGTCTGGCGCAGCCAGACACAGCGGAAGGAGGTGCAGCGAAGCAAACCGGAGCCGCTGCGCCCGGATCGATCCCGCAGCGAAGGAACCCGAGCCTGCGAGGGCCGAACGCAGGAGCAAGCCTTTTTGGGTACTTTTTCGGCGTCTGGAAAAAGTGCCTCGCCGTAAGGGCGAAACCGCCAGCCGCAACCCCCACAGAAACGGATATACCCCCAAAACCCCAACAGCCTGGTCGGCCCAAAGGCCGCCACGGCCCCAAAAAAAAGGGGCAACCGAAGTCGCCCCAAAATGCCTTGCGTGCCCATCAAATCCAGAAGAACTCACTTGCGCCGCTTATGCGCATCCTTCCAGATAAAAAATCCAAACCCTGCAAAAAACAGCACCATGAGCCCCACCGTCAGAACCCCGGCAAACACCACGTTATCGAAAAACATGACTGGCCTCCTGGCCCTGCTTTGCTGCGATGGGTTCAAATTAGCAAACACACAGGCGCGCACATTGACCAGGATCAATATCCGCAAGGAAGGGAATCAAAGGAGGGGAAATAACTGACCTGCATCAATGGATGCGGCGGGAGATCAACGCTTTTTCGGTTTGTTCTTCGACTTTTTCTTGGTTTTTCCCAACGGCATCGCCTGCTCGAAGGCGTTGCGCACTTCGTTCAGGCGCTTTTCGTTGAGGTCATGCACACGCTTGGCGCGTTCGGTGTTGAGGTCGATCAGTTTGTCGTCTTGGCTCATGGCGTTCGGCACATCGCAAAAGAGATCACAGCTGCCGATCACCGGCAGGATTGCGCCAATCATGCCGCGTGGCGCTGGCGCTGACCAGTGACAGCTCAAATCTCGATGTCGACCCACAGTCCCTGACGCGGCTGATCGTCAATCAGCGGCACCACTGGCACGGTATTGTCAGCGTTCAGCTCGGTGCCCGGCACAGCCAGATGCTCTTCAGGATCTTCGTCCGCCTCGCGGCGCCGACGATCACGTTCCTGCTGACGGCGTTGTTCCTCGCGGGCGAGCAGCCGATCCTCTTCCGGATCACGCTTCTGCAGATCGATCGTGCTTTCGTTGGAGCTTTCCTGCACCGGCACCACAGGCGGAATGTCCGGCCGCTGGCGGATCGGATCCTGCTGGGAAGTGATCGGCACAGCGCTCAAGGGGAGCATCGGTGGCAACATATAAAGGTCTCCTGTCTGCAGGCTATCGGCTGGGGTGCAGGCGCCTTGAGCCGCCTGTCGTAATTGTGTGATGCACCTCGCACCCGTAGGAGCTGCCGCAGGCTGCGATCTTTCATGGGACAACGCAAAACCCAAGTGTTCCCAAAGATCAAAAGATCGCAGCCTTCGGCAGCTCCTACGCCAGTAATCTTTGGCCCTGAAGCCCTCATTCCGTTAAGATAGCCCGCTTTTTCAAGGTGGGAGTCAGGCAGCATGGCGCAGCAGTATCAACCGGGGCAACGCTGGATCAGTGACAGCGAAGCAGAGCTTGGTTTAGGCACCGTTCTGGCACAGGACGGCCGCTTGTTGACCGTGCTCTACCCGGCCACTGGCGAGACCCGCCAGTACGCGCTACGGAATGCGCCCCTGACCCGTGTGCGGTTCTCGCCCGGCGACTCCATCACCCATTTCGAAGGCTGGAAGATGACTGTGCAGCAGGTCGACGACGTCGACGGGCTGATGGTCTATCACGGCCTCAACGGGCAGAACGAAGTGGTCACTCTGCCGGAGACCCAGCTGTCGAACTTCATTCAGTTCCGGCTGGCCAGTGACCGTCTGTTCGCCGGGCAGATCGATCCGCTGCCGTGGTTCTCCCTGCGCTACAACACCCTTGAACACACCAGCCGCCAGTTGCAGTCCTCGCTGTGGGGCCTGGGCGGCGTGCGGGCGCAGCCGATCGCGCACCAGTTGCACATCGCCCGTGAAGTCGCCGACCGTATCGCCCCGCGTGTACTGCTGGCGGACGAAGTGGGTCTGGGTAAAACCATCGAGGCCGGTCTGGTCATCCACCGCCAGTTGCTCTCGGGCCGCGCCAATCGCGTGCTGATCCTGGTCCCGGAGAATCTCCAGCATCAGTGGCTGGTGGAGATGCGCCGCCGTTTCAACCTGCAGGTCGCGCTGTTCGACGAAGAGCGCTTCATCGAGAGCGATGCCACCAACCCGTTCGAAGACACGCAACTGGCGCTGGTTGCGCTGGAGTGGCTGGTCGATGACGAGAAGGCGCAGGACGCCTTGTTCGCCGCCGGTTGGGATCTGATGGTGGTCGATGAAGCGCATCATCTCGTGTGGCACGAAGACAAGGCCAGCGCGGAATATTCGCTGGTCGAACAACTGGCCGAAGTGATTCCCGGCGTGCTGCTGCTCACCGCGACCCCGGAACAACTCGGTCAGGACAGTCACTTCGCCCGTCTGCGCCTGCTCGACCCGAACCGTTTCCACGACCTGGCCGCGTTCCGCGCCGAGAGCGAGAACTATCGCCCGGTGGCCGAAGCCGTGCAGGAACTGCTCGACAAGGGCCGTCTCTCGGCCGAAGCGCACAAAACCATTCACGGTTTCCTCGGCAACGAAGGCGAAGCGCTGCTGACCGCGGTCAACGATGGCGACACAGAAGCCAGTGCGCGCCTGGTCCGTGAACTGCTTGATCGCCATGGCACCGGCCGCGTGCTGTTCCGCAACACCCGTGCCGCGGTGCAGGGTTTCCCGGAGCGCAAACTGCATCCGTACCCGCTGCCGTGCCCGGCCGAATACCTCGAACTGCCACTGGGCGAACACGCCGAGCTGTATCCGGAAGTCAGCTTCCAGGCGCAGCCGGACGCCAGTGAAGAAGAGCGCTGGTGGAAATTCGATCCGCGCGTCGAGTGGCTGATCGATCAACTGAAAATGCTCAAGCGCACCAAAGTGCTGGTGATCTGCGCCCACGCCGAAACCGCTATGGACCTGGAAGACGCCCTGCGCGTGCGTTCCGGCATCCCGGCCACGGTGTTCCACGAAGGCATGAACATCCTTGAGCGCGACCGCGCCGCCGCCTACTTCGCAGACGAAGAGTTCGGCGCACAAGTGCTGATCTGCTCGGAAATCGGCAGTGAAGGTCGCAACTTCCAGTTCGCTCACCATCTGGTGCTGTTCGATCTGCCGTCGCACCCGGACCTGCTCGAGCAGCGCATCGGTCGTCTCGACCGGATCGGCCAGAAGCACATCATCGAACTGCACGTGCCGTACCTGGAAACCAGTCCGCAACAGCGCCTGTTCCAGTGGTACCACGAAGCGCTCAACGCGTTCCTCAATACCTGCCCGACCGGCAACGCCTTGCAGCATCAGTTCGGCCCGCGCCTGCTGCCGCTGCTCGAAGAAGCGGACGACGGCGAGTGGCAAGCGCTGATCGACGAAGCGCGTGCCGAGCGTGAACGTCTCGAAGCCGAGCTGCACACCGGCCGCGACCGTCTGCTGGAACTCAATTCCGGCGGCGCTGGCGAAGGTGAAGCGCTGGTCGAGGCGATCCTCGAGCAGGACGACCAGTTCGCCCTGCCGATCTACATGGAAACCCTGTTCGACGCGTTCGGCATCGACAGCGAAGACCATTCGGAAAACGCCCTGATCCTCAAGCCGAGCGAGAAGATGCTCGACGCCAGTTTCCCGCTGGGCGACGACGAAGGCGTGACTATCACCTACGACCGCAACCAGGCGCTGTCGCGCGAGGACATGCAGTTCATCACCTGGGAACACCCGATGGTGCAGGGCGGCATGGACCTGGTGCTGTCCGGCTCGATGGGTAACACCGCGGTCGCGCTGATCAAGAACAAGGCGCTGAAACCGGGTACCGTGTTGCTGGAATTGCTCTACGTCAGCGAAGTGGTCGCACCGCGTTCGCTGCAACTGGGGCGCTACCTGCCACCGGCGGCACTGCGCTGCCTGCTCGACGCCAACGGCAATGACCTGTCGCCACGGGTCTCCTTCGAAACCCTCAACGACCAGCTGGAAAGCGTGCCGCGCGCCAGCGCCAACAAGTTCATCCAGGCCCAGCGCGATCAGCTGACACCTCGGATCAACGCCGGCGAAGAAAAGATCGCCCCGCGTCACGCCGAACGTGTGGCCGAAGCGCGCCGCCGTCTGGCCGCCGACACCGACGAAGAACTGGCGCGCCTGACCGCGTTGCAAGCGGTCAACCCGACCGTGCGCGACAGCGAACTGGAAGCCTTGCGCACTCAGCGTGAGCAGGGTCTGGCGATGCTGGACAAAGCGGCGTTGCGCCTGGAAGCGATTCGGGTGCTGGTGGCGGGCTAACCGCCTGCTCCACCGCTGAAAACAAACAGGCCCGCAGTGATGCGGGCCTTTTTTATTTCAGAAGCAAAAAGCAAAAGATCGCAGCCTTCGGCAGCTCCTACAGGGAGAATGCGTTCCTCCTGTAGGAGCTGCCGAAGGCTGCGATCTTTTGATCTTAAGCAGTCGCAGCTGCAACCTCTGGCTCAACCACCGCCACCAACCCGTCCTTCATCCGCTGCGCATCCCGCACGAAACAGCGCGATGCCAGAAACAGAAAGACCATGGTCAAAAACAGCGCCACCGGAATCAGGTACATCGCGTCATGCAGACCGACTGCCTTGAACGCTTCGGTCATCTGCTCAGCGCCCGCCGACAGCATCGCCGTGTGCGCGAAGTGATCCGACAGCCCACCGACGACTACCGGCCCCAACCCGCCCCCCAGCAAATACAGACCGGCAAAGAACAACGCCATCGCCGTCGCCCGCAGGCGCGGTTCGACCACGTCCTGAATCGCCGTGTACACGCAGGTGTAGAAGTTGTAGGCGAACAGCCAGCCGACGCTGAACACCGCAACGAACACGCCGATCTCGACGCGTCCGGCATGCAGCGCCCACGCCGTGCACAAGGTCGAGATGATCAGACTGAACGCCGCAAACAACAGGCGTCCACTGGCGAAGCGCTGGTGAATCTTGTCGGCGATCCAGCCGCCGAGAGTCAGCCCGACCAGCCCGGTGACGCCGACGATAAATCCGGTGGCCACCGCCGCCTCCTGCAACGGCATGAGGAAATAGCGCTGCAGCATCGGCACCAGAAACGAGTTGCAGGCATAGGTGGCGAAGTTGAAGCACAGCCCGGCCATCACCAGCCACAGGAAGGTCGGTACGGCGAGGACGCGACGGATCGGCTTGTCGACCCTCTCTTGCGAGACCTGCACGGTTTCAGCCGCACCGCGTTTCGGCTCCTTGATGAAGAACATGAAAACCGCGAGGATCAGCCCCGGCACGGCGGCAATGAAGAACGGCGCGCGCCAGCTGTCGAAGGCCTTGACCATCGCGCCGATGGTGAAGAACGCCAGCAGCAGCCCCAGCGGCAGGCCAAGCATGAAGATACCCATCGCCCGTGCCCGACGGTGTGCGGGAAACAGGTCACCGATCAGCGAGTTCGCCGCTGGTGCGTAACTGGCCTCACCGATGCCGATGCCCATCCGCACGATCAGGAAGCTCCAGAAACTGCCGACCAGACCGTTGACGGCGGTCAGCGCGCTCCACGTCGCCAGGCCCCAGCCCATCAGTTTGCTGCGCGAACCGGTGTCGGCCATGCGCCCCAGCGGCAGGCCGGCAATCGCATAAACCACGGTGAACGCGGTGCCGATGATGCCCAGCTGAAAGTCGCTGAGGTGCCATTCCATGCGGATCGGTTCGATGATGATCGCCGGGATGGTGCGGTCGAAGAAATTGAACAGGTTGGCGAGGAACAGCAGGAACAGAATGCGCCAGGCATTCGCCGCTTGGGTCGAGTTCTGCATGGGTCCGTCTCTTTATTGTTATGAGGGCTTCACTGCCAGCGCGTCGAGCCCGGAACCTGCAATCTAGTCAGGCGCGCGGGGACTGTCTGTCATCATTCGTCAGCCTGATATCGGCCCATCGCAGTGTAACGAAACGTAAGCCCTTGATAAGTCTGGAATCCCCCGCCATACGGGGCTTTTCCGGCAAAATCCGGCGACAAAAAAATAGTTTCGCGCCCCCCTTCCCAACGCCATGGCAACGCCTAGAATGGCCGCCGGATCCGTCCGGATCTTCCGATCAATCCCTTTGATACCCCCGCCCATGTCCGAAGCCAGTCCGTGTCTGAATTGCGGTGCCTGCTGTTCCCATTTTCGCGTGTCTTTTTTCTGGGGTGAGTGCTCATCCGCTGGCGGGACGGTGCCCGATGAACTGGTCGCACAGATCACCCCGAGCCGAGTGGCGATGATCGGCACCGACCGCAAGCCGGCGCGTTGTACGTCTCTGGCGGGTGAGGTCGGCAGCGCTGTGGCCTGCACGATCTATGACAAACGCTCGAGCACCTGCCGCGAGTTCGAGGCGTCATGGGAGAACGGCGAGCACAACCCCGACTGCGACAAGGCCCGCGCCGCCCACGGCTTGCCACCCTTGCCGCCACACTGGAACGACCTGCCGCTGGAGCGCATTGCCTGAGCCTTAGCGCGAATCGCTATGAGGCTAATGGCAAAATCGTTACCACCAATGTGCCACTACGCCTTGCAGCTTGGAAACCGCCTCTATACTCCTTGCATTCGCCTGCGTTGGATTGACGCACGGGCCAGATGAATCCGAGACGGGGCACGCTATGGAGTGGCTTGGTTTGCAGTTTGTTGCCGAGCTGCCGGCGAGCGGGCAGATACTCCTCGATTGCAGGCACAATCCCTTACTGGTGCTGGTGGCCTATCTGGTCGCCTGCGCGGCGAGCTTCGCCACCCTCGACATGGCTGAGCGTGTCGTGCATGCCGAAGATCCGGGATCGCGGCGGATCTGGCGCTGGATCGGCGCGACCTGCCTGGCCGGCGGCATCTGGGCCATGCACTTCATTGGCATGCTGGCTTTCCAGACACCGATCGACATTCAGTACGACCTCGGCATCACCCTTTTCTCTTTGCTGATCGCCCTGCTCGCCTCATGGCTGGCCATGCACACCCTGAGCGAGGTCCAGCCAAGCGCATTGCATTGTCTCAAAACTGCGTTTGTCATCGGCTTGGGCATCGCGGGGATGCATTACGTCGGCATGGCAGCGATGAAGTCGAGCGCCACCGCCTACTATCAGCCAGGACTGTTCGCGCTGTCGGTGCTGATTGCTATCGGCGCGAGTTTCGCCGCGCTGTGGGTAGCGCGTTATCTGAGCGAAGGCAGCGGCGTCGCGCACCAATTGCTCAAGTACAGCGCGGCGCTGATCCTCGGTGCTGGCATCATCAGCATGCACTTCACCGGCATGGCTGCCCTGGATCTGGTGCTTCCCGAGGGCGCTCTGGCAGCGAGCGGCGGCGAAACCGGGCATCTGCAACTGGGCCTGACCGTGGCGCTGATCATCCTGTTGATCCTCGGCAGTGCGATCAGCGCCGCTCTCGCCGACAAGAAACTGCAAAACAAGGACAACGATCTGCGCCGGGTCAACGCCCTGCTCAGCCAGCTCGATCAGGCGCGCATGTCCCTGCAGCAAGCGGCCAATTACGACGCGCTGACCAACCTGATCAACCGCCGTGGCTTCAACCAGATGTTCGCCGAGAAGCTCAGCCAGAAAACCAGCGAAGGTGGCATGCTCGCGGTGATGTTTCTCGACATCGACCATTTCAAGCGCATCAACGACAGCCTCGGCCATGATGCTGGGGATGCGCTGCTCAAAGTCATCGCCCAACACATCAAGAGCTCGGTGCGCAGCCACGAAGACGTGGTCGCGCGGTTCGGCGGCGATGAGTTCTGCATCCTTATCAGCCTGCGCGACCGCGAAGAGGCGCGCGGCATGGCGCAGCGCATCATGCACAAGATGAAAGAGCCGATCGAACTGGCCGGCCGGCGCATGGTGATGACCACCAGCATCGGCATCAGCCTGTTTCCCGAAGACGGCACCACCTGCGAAGAGCTGCTCAAGCACGCCGACCTGGCGCTGTACCAATCCAAGGGCGCCGGGCGCAACGGCTTGCACTTCTTCAATTCCAGCCTGAAGACCCGCGCCAGTTGTGAGCTGCAACTGGAAGAAGAACTGCGCGGCGCGCTACGGGAAGACAACGCGCTGATGCTTTACTACCAGCCGATCTTCGAACTGAAAACCGGGCGCGTGACCAAGCTCGAAGCGCTGATCCGCTGGCAGCATCCGCTTCACGGCTTGCTCACGCCCGATCGCTTTATCGGTATCGCCGAGAACAACGGTTTGATCGCCGAACTGGACAACTGGGTGCTGCGCCGCGCCTGCAAGGATCTTGGCGAACTGTCGCGGCATGGTTGTGCAGAATTGAAAATCGCCTGGAACTGCTCGCCACTGAATCTGGCGCGGGAAGAGCTGGCCGAGGAGATCGAACACGCGTTGCACACCGCCGGGGTAGCGCCGGAACGCCTTGAACTGGAGGTTACCGAAAACGCTTTGATGGGCAATATCGCCAACACCCTGG
The DNA here is from genome assembly GCF_001297215.1 of Pseudomonas sp. RIT-PI-o. NCBI lineage: Bacteria > Pseudomonadati > Pseudomonadota > Gammaproteobacteria > Pseudomonadales > Pseudomonadaceae > Pseudomonas > Pseudomonas sp. RIT-PI-o. The sequence goes on from NZ_LHPA01000026.1 coordinate 44,645, forward strand.
TACTGCTGCGGCAGATCCGTGCCCTCGGCGTGTCGCTGTCGATCGATGATTTCGGCACCGGCTACTCATCGCTGGCCTACCTCAAGCGCCTGCCGCTGAATACTCTGAAGATCGATCGCTCGTTCATCCTCGATATTCCCACCGCCACGGCGGACATGGAGATCGTCCAGGCGATCATCGTCATGGCGCATACCCTGCATCTGCAAGTGGTCACAGAAGGCGTCGAAAGCCTGGAGCAATATGAGTTTCTCGAGCGTTCGGGCTGCGATTTCATTCAGGGCTATCTGCTCAGCCGCCCGGTGCCGCTGGACGAACTGCGCGCGGTGCTCGATGAAATCAACCAGCGCAAACCCGTGCTCGGGATCAATCCTCTGAGTCTGGCCCGCGATACATTTGCACCAGTGTCGCTGGATCCTGCGCTAAAAAGCCTTGCGCCCCATGCAGGCGCATCAATTGTGCGGCCAATCCGCTGATTGGCGTCGCCGAACCCTGTTCGCGGGAAAATTTCACCGCCGTGTCGAGATCCTTGAGCAGCGTGCGCACGTGCCATTTGATCGGCTCGAAACGGCTCTCGGCCATTTGCGGGGCGAGGATCTGCAAAGGCTTCGAATCGGCGAAACCACCGGCCAGCGCTTCGGCGATCAGACGGGCATCGACCCCGGCCTGCTCGGCCAACGCCACCACTTCGGCGATCACCAGCGCATTGCAGGCGACGATCATCTGGTTGCACGCCTTGGTCACCTGCCCGGCGCCGATGCCGCCCATGTGCGTGACGCGCTGACCGAGGTTGAGTAGCACCGGGCGTACCCGTTCGAGATCCGCCGCCGCACCGCCGACCATGATCGCCAGACTGCCGGCCTCGGCCCCCGCCACGCCGCCGGACACCGGTGAATCGAGCCAGGCCATGGCGCTTTTCTCGGCCAGCGCTGCGGCCATCTCGCGAGTCGCGGTCGGTTCAAGGCTGGAGAAATCCACCAACAGCTGGCCGTTTTTCGCACCTTCGGCGACACCGCCAGCGCCAAACACCACGTCACGCACCACGGCAGTATCGGCCAGACAAAGCATGACGATGTCAGCGTGCGCACACAGTTCGGCGGGGCTCGTCACTTGTCGGGCGCCGGCCGCAACCAGTGGCCCGCATTTGTCCGGGTTGCGGTTCCACACGGTCAGGGGATAACCCGCCGCCAGCAGACGCTGGCACATCGGCAGGCCCATCAGGCCGATTCCGGCAAACCCCAACGAAGGTAGCGTTGACATCATTTTGCCTCTTTTCCATTAAAGATCACCGAATCATGGCCGATTCATCAACGATCAGGAAAGGATTCCGCCCGGCGACCAAAGCAGCCAGCACCACGACGCCCGGGCCGTATTCGCGCACACAAGACGCGAGATCTAATTCCGTGAGGTTCGCCGGCACTGTGCGGCGAGCCAACCCAGTCCAGGTAAATGGCCCCCCATGCCCCCCAAAAACAACCCCGCCAGTGCAACAGCCGATCTGACCCTGAGCCCCGCCGCGAACAGCGCGTCACTGTCCCGACCCGCGCAGCCTTCGCGCCCGCTGTCGACCCAGCAATACCTGTACTTCACCGAAACCAACACCGACCGCATCCTCGATAACCTCGACGGTCTGCGCGACTCGGTATTTCCGCGCCCGGCGCATCTGGAAGGCGACAACGAGCAGCACAGCGACCAGGAATTTCCTTCGGTGTGCCTGATCGGCCTCGGTCGCTGCGGCTCCAACATCGCCCTCGACGTGGCGGAGCTGGTGTACAACGCGCGCAAGTTCTACCTCAACGAATTCAACAACGAAGACCGCCCGGCTGACCGGCGTCTGGCCGACAAGGGCTACAGCCCGGCGCAGTGGATCAAGAACAATCTGCGCATCGGCACCAGCAAATCGACCAAACCGGTATTCCTGGTCGAACCGCTGGTGATGCTCGGCGACCTCGACAAGGACATCGCCGGGCGCATCCGTTTCTCGCGCAAGGGCGAGAAAAGCGGCTTCCTGCGCGACTACAGCAAAATGAAGATCATGGACTTGTCCGAAGTCCACGCCGGCGGCGCCGGTAACGCGCCGATCCTCGGCCAGTACCTGGCGAAGATCATCCTCAACAAGGACACCCAGCGCTTCTCCAGCCCGGACTGGAAAATGATCCACTCGTACCTGATCGACAGCTGCGGGATCAAGGCCAACCAGTCGCGCCTGTACTTCTCGATCTTCAGTGCCGGCGGCGGTACCGGTTCCGGCATGGCCTCGGAGTTCGGTCTGGCGCAGCAGCACTCTTACATGAACAAGACCTTCGACACCAAGCCGATGGATGAGCACGACGGCAAGAGCGGCCATTCGTTTGTGTTCGAACCGATCTTCACCAGCGGCATTTGCGTGCTGCCGAACATTTCCGATCACCGCAGCGAAATGTCCGAAGCCCTGCACATCAATGCCGGGCGCCTGCTGTGCAAATACCTGTCGGAGGAATGGGATTTCTCCTACAACTTCGCCAACGAGGACAGCAGCGAAGCCAGCGTCATGGGGCGTATCCGCCCGTGGAACGCGATGATGCTGATCTCCAACGACATCATGCGTTACGCCGAAGAAAGCGATGACGGCAACATCCAGAACATTGATGTCAATGCCATGGAGAAGCACGCCAACCAGTACATCTCGCAGCAGATCTTCAACATTCTGACGGCGCAGGCAGTCACCACTGACTACGACCAGAACTACTTCCGCCGCGCCGGCATCGACATCGGCGAAACCATTCGCCTGGATGCCAATGACCTGTTCATGAGTCTGGCCGGCCCGGTGGCGATTGCCTACGCCGAATCGGTGGTCCCGGAAACGCCGCCGCCGAGCAGCGACAAGTTCAAGGTCTTCGATAAAGAGCCGCAGCGCCTGAACATCGACGACCTGTTCTTCCGCTCGATCGACCTGCCGCACTTCAACAAGGTCACTCAGGCGATCGAAGGCATCAGTCTGTTGCCGATCGAGTCCAAGCGTTATCGCGCTTCGCTGGAGCAGTACAAGAACTCCGGTTACGACGCGGCAGCGCTGCACGATCTGCACTTCTTCAAGAACTGCTCGTCGGTGGTCTCGATCGTCTCGCTGCCGAAAGACTACAAGCTGTCGTACATGGACCTGAACCGGTTGAAGACCCACCTCAACAGCCTGTTCCCCAACACCACGCTCAAGCGCTACGCACTGGTGATCGGCGCTTCGGCCAACCTGTCGCTGACCACGCTGATCGCCAAGAGCCCATGCCTGTCGGACGACTTCCTCACGCTGATCGTGGCGTTCATCAAGCGCTGTTTCGCGAAGAACCTGTACCGTTTCGACGAGACGCTGGACAATTCGATTCTCGACTTCATCATTCAGGAAGATTTCGACGAAGCGCGTATCGACGACCTGCTCAACGAATTCGAAAACCCGGCGAAGATCCTCGACACCAATTGGTACGCGATCAAACCGATGTACGAGAAAAAGTATCGCGAGCTGATCAACGACAAAGACAAGTTTGTCTCGATCAATGACATCCGCCTGTCGCGTGATTGCGTGAAGAAGTCGATCAAGTATTTGCGCGAAATCTACCGCCACCGGATTGGCAAGACCAAAGTGATTTCGCTGAATAACCATACCGGGAAGACTTACTCGGTCTGATCAAAGACCGGGTCGTCTCAATCGCGAGCAGGCTCACTCCTACATTTCGGAATGCGTTCCCCTGTAGGAGTGAGCCTGCTCGCGATGAGGCCCTACAAACACCGAAAATTTTTGCTTAACCAACATCCAGAAACAATTAAGCGACCGTCCGGCCGCTCAATAAACTGTTCCCGTTACGTTTACGTCACCGTGAGGCGTGGTGTTTCTCCACGGCAAGGTGCCATCACGCTACTCGGCTACACACTTTTCGAAGACGCCCCGTCGCACCATCAAGGTGCATCACCCGAAGTGACCGCCCTTTCCTGGATCAGAATCCACGGTGAAACCACTACAGCCCACAGCTGCGGATCACGATCGAAAATATCCAGCGCCCGCGTTTCAGACAGCTTGGCGACCTTGTCCTCGGCCAGCCAGGCCGCGACTTTCTCGCCCTCGTCCGATGCTACGGCCTCGGCGGCAGCGATCAAATCAAGGTCGGGGCCGACCCACAATAGGGCACCCTTGGCGAAGAACGGCTCCAGCTCTTTCCAGGTAATTGATGCCGTTTCACCAAGCAGCTTGGCATAGAGGGTGCTAGGTTCTTGATTCATGGGAGCTGTCCGGAAAAGAAATCGACGCGAATGATAACGTCGGTGGTCCGTCAGAAAAACCCGGTTGCAAATGGCTTCACCGAACGAAAAAAGCAGGAAGGCCAGGGAATGCTGCCTTTTGGGATATATGCCCCCGATTGCCCCGCCGCAATTCTGTCTCTTTCATTCAAAAATGCGACACCCTCAAGTTTTGCCCCGTGGCGCCTGCTTCCCAGTTGATCAAGCGGCGCTCTACACTGTACCGGTACAGTTGCCGGGGCATTTTCCGGAGGGTATCGCGAAGATATCTGACCCGGTTCTGCTGCTACGGCGCCAGAACTCTAAAAAATACAACAGTAAGAGTGGAGCACTATGACTAAGGCTACTAAGCAGATTTCCAAACTGTTTGCCGCTATGGTTCTGGCCGGGGTTGCCAGCCATTCGTTCGCAGCTGACACCATCAAAATCGGTATCGCCGGCCCCAAGACCGGTCCAGTAGCCCAGTACGGCGACATGCAGTTCAGTGGCGCGAAAATGGCCATCGAGCAGATCAACGCCAAGGGCGGCGTCGACGGCAAGCAACTGCAAGCCGTTGAATACGACGATGCCTGCGACCCGAAACAAGCGGTAGCGGTAGCGAACAAGGTCGTCAACGATGGCGTCAAGTTCGTGGTCGGTCACCTGTGCTCCAGCTCCACCCAGCCCGCTTCGGACATCTACGAAGACGAAGGCGTGATCATGATCACCCCGGCTGCCACCAGCCCGGACATCACCGCCCGTGGCTACAAAATGATCTTCCGTACCATCGGTCTCGACAGCGCCCAGGGCCCTGCCGCCGGCAACTACATCGCCGATTACGTGAAACCTAAAGTGGTTGGCGTGCTGCACGACAAACAGCAGTACGGTGAAGGTATCGCCACCGCCGTGAAATCGACCCTCGAGAAGAAAGGCACCAAGGTTGCCGTCTTCGAAGGCGTCAACGCTGGTGACAAGGACTTCTCCGCAATCATCGCCAAGCTCAAGCAAGCCAACGTCGACTTCGTCTACTACGGCGGCTACCACCCGGAGCTGGGCCTGATTCTGCGTCAGGCTCAGGAAAAAGGCCTGAAAGCCAAGTTCATGGGTCCGGAAGGCGTGGGTAACGACTCGATCACCCAGATCGCCAAGGACGCCTCCGAAGGCCTGCTGGTGACCCTGCCGAAGTCCTTCGACCAGGATCCGGCCAACGTTGCTCTGGCTGACGCCTTCAAAGCCAAGAAGGAAGATCCGAGCGGTCCGTTCGTGTTCCCGTCCTACTCGGCGGTGACCGTGATTGCCGAAGGCATCAAGGCGGCCAAGTCCGAAGACGCGGCCAAAGTCGCTGAAGCCATCCACGCCGGTTCGTTCAAGACCCCGACCGGCGACCTGAGCTTCGACGACAAGGGCGACCTGAAAGACTTCAAATTTGTCGTGTACGAGTGGCACAACGGCAAACCTAAAACCGAAGTTTCGCCTCAGTAAGGCCATGCCCGACTGACTGCCAATAAAGCCCACGGCGTGCCGTGGGCTTTGTTTTGCGAATGTAAGGGCCGCGCTGGCGTGATCCGCCAGTCTGCCCACCTGAAAATCTCAAAACCGTCATCAGCGGTTCGCTGGCAAAACCCGGATTCGAAGTGGATAGAGATCCACGGGGCCGGGCGGGAAAATGACTCCACCAGTGAAATGCGTACAGGTTTTTAGGAGCGCTGTAATGCCTGACCTCTATCACTTCTTCCAACAGCTGGTTAACGGCCTCAACGTTGGCAGCATGTATGCCCTGATCGCCATCGGCTACACGATGGTCTACGGCATCATTGGAATGATCAACTTCGCCCACGGCGAGGTGTACATGATCGGTTCCTACGTGGCGTTCATCGCCATCGCCGGGCTGACCATGATGGGACTCGACAGTGTCCCGCTGTTGATGACCGCGGCGTTCATCGCCAGCATCGTCGTCACCAGTTCCTACGGTTACAGCATCGAACGGATCGCCTACCGCCCGCTGCGCGGCAGCAACCGTCTGATCCCGCTGATTTCCGCCATCGGTATGTCGATCTTCCTGCAGAACACCGTTCTGCTGGCGCAAGACTCCAAGGACAAAGCGATCCCCAACCTGATCCCGGGCAACTTCGCCTTTGGTCCGGGTGGCGCACAAGAAGTGCTGATTTCCTACATGCAGATCGTGGTGTTCGTCGTGACCCTGATCGCCATGCTCGGCCTGACCCTGTTCATCTCCCGTTCCCGCCTGGGTCGCGCCTGCCGCGCCTGTGCCGAGGACATCAAGATGGCCAACCTGCTCGGCATCAACACCAACAACATCATCGCCCTGACCTTCGTCATCGGTGCTGCGCTGGCCGCCGTGGCGGCGGTGCTGCTGAGCATGCAATACGGCGTGATCAACCCGAACGCCGGTTTCCTCGTCGGCCTCAAGGCCTTCACCGCCGCGGTACTGGGCGGCATCGGCAGCATCCCAGGGGCCATGCTCGGTGGGTTGGTGCTCGGTGTAGCGGAAGCGTTCGGTGCGGATATCTTCGGCGACCAGTACAAGGACGTCGTCGCGTTCGGCCTGCTGGTTCTGGTGCTGTTGTTCCGTCCGACCGGCATTCTGGGCCGTCCGGAGGTTGAGAAAGTATGACTAGGAATCTTAAACAGGCACTGTTCAGTGCCTTGCTGGTGTGGGCGGTGGCCTACCCGGTACTCGGACTGAAACTGACCATCGTCGGCATCAATCTGGAAGTGCACAACACCAGCCCGGCGGTACTCGCGACCATCGCGATCTGCTCGGTGCTGATGTTTCTGCGCGTGCTGTTCAACCAGCAGATCAGCAAGGCCTGGCGTTCCTCGCCGGGCATGCCGCTGATCCCGGCCAAGGCCAGCAACTTCCTGACCCTGCCGACCACCCAGCGCTATTTCATCATTGCGCTGATTCTGATTGCCCTGGTCTGGCCGTTCTTCGGTTCCCGTGGCGCGGTGGATATCGCAACGCTGATCCTGATCTACGTGATGCTCGGCCTGGGCCTGAACATCGTCGTCGGTCTGGCCGGTCTGCTTGACCTGGGTTACGTCGGTTTCTACGCCGTCGGCGCTTACAGCTACGCGCTGCTCTCGCACTACTACGGCCTGAGTTTCTGGATCTGCCTGCCGATTGCCGGCCTGATGGCGGCGACATTCGGCTTCCTGCTGGGCTTCCCGGTATTGCGTTTGCGTGGCGACTATCTGGCGATCGTGACCCTCGGCTTCGGCGAGATCATCCGTCTGTTCCTGCGTAACCTGACTGACATCACCGGTGGCCCGAACGGCATCAGCAACATCGAGAAGCCGACGTTCTTCGGCCTGACCTTTGAGCGCAAGGCCGCCGAAGGCCTGCAGACGTTCCACGAGTATTTCGGCCTGCAATACAACTCGATCAACAAGGTGATCTTCCTTTACCTGGTTGCGCTGTTGCTCGCACTGGCCGCGCTGTTCGTGATCAACCGTCTGCTGCGCATGCCGATCGGTCGCGCGTGGGAAGCACTGCGTGAAGACGAAATCGCCTGCCGCGCGTTGGGCCTCAACCCGACTGTGATCAAGCTCTCCGCGTTCACCCTGGGTGCTGCGTTCGCCGGTTTCGCCGGCAGCTTCTTCGCCGCGCGTCAGGGTCTGGTGACACCGGAATCGTTCACCTTCATCGAGTCGGCGATCATCCTCGCCATCGTCGTGTTGGGCGGCATGGGCTCGCAACTGGGCGTGATCCTGGCGGCGATCGTGATGATCCTGTTGCCGGAAATGATGCGTGAGTTCAGCGAGTACCGCATGTTGATGTTCGGTGCGCTGATGGTGCTGATGATGATCTGGCGTCCACAAGGTCTGCTGCCGATGCAACGCCCACACATGGAGTTGCGCAAATGAGCCGCGAGATCCTTAAAGTCGAAAATCTGAGCATGCGCTTCGGCGGCTTGCTGGCGGTCAACGGCGTGGCGCTGACCGTCAAGGAAAAACAGGTGGTTGCCCTGATCGGCCCGAACGGCGCCGGCAAGACCACCGTGTTCAACTGCCTGACCGGTTTCTATCAGCCTACCGGCGGCAGCATCCTGCTCGACGGCGAGCCCATCCAGGGCCTGCCGGGCCACAAGATCGCCCTCAAGGGCGTGGTGCGTACTTTCCAGAACGTGCGTTTGTTCAAGGACATGACCGCGGTCGAGAACCTGTTGATCGCCCAGCACCGTCACTTGAACACCAACTTCCTGTCCGGTCTGTTCAAGACCCCGGCGTTCCGCAAAAGCGAGCGCGAGGCGATGGAGTTTGCCGAGTACTGGCTGGAAAAGGTCAACCTCAAAGAGTTCGCCAACCGCACCGCTGGCACCCTCGCCTACGGCCAGCAACGGCGTCTGGAAATCGCTCGCTGCATGATGACCCGCCCGCGGATCCTCATGCTCGACGAACCGGCCGCCGGCCTGAACCCGAAGGAAACCGAAGACCTCAAGGCGCTGATCGGTGTGTTGCGTGAAGAGCACAACGTCACCGTGCTGCTGATCGAGCACGACATGAAACTGGTCATGAGCATCTCCGACCACATCGTCGTGATCAACCAGGGCACTCCGCTGGCCGACGGCACGCCGGAACAGATCCGCGACAATCCTGAAGTGATCAAAGCCTACCTGGGGGAAGCGTAAATGCTGCAGTTCGAAAACGTTTCCACCTTCTACGGCAAGATCCAGGCCCTGCACAGCGTTAACGTCGAAGTCCGTCAGGGCGAGATCGTGACGCTGATCGGCGCCAACGGTGCCGGCAAATCCACGCTGTTGATGACGCTGTGCGGTTCGCCGCAGGCGCATAGCGGCAGCATCCGCTACATGGGTGAGGAACTGGTCGGCCAGGACTCGTCGCAGATCATGCGCAAGAGCATCGCCGTGGTCCCGGAAGGTCGTCGGGTATTTGCCCGCCTGACCGTGGAAGAAAACCTGTCCATGGGCGGATTCTTCACCGACAAGGGCGACTATCAGGAACAGATGGACAAGGTTCTCGGACTTTTCCCACGCCTGAAAGAGCGCTTCAACCAGCGCGGCGGCACCATGTCCGGCGGCGAACAGCAGATGCTCGCCATCGGCCGTGCGCTGATGAGCAAGCCCAAGCTGCTGCTGCTCGACGAGCCGTCGCTGGGCCTGGCACCGATCATCATTCAGCAGATCTTCGACATCATCGAACAGCTGCGCAAGGACGGGGTGACGGTGTTCCTGGTCGAGCAGAACGCCAACCAGGCGCTGAAAATTGCCGACCGCGCCTACGTGCTGGAGAACGGCCGCGTGGTCATGCAAGGCACCGGTGAAGCGCTGCTGACCGACCCGAAAGTACGCGAGGCGTACCTCGGCGGTTGAATGTTATCGCTGGACAGAAAAACGGCCTTCGGGCCGTTTTTTCATGCCCACCACAAATCCCCTGTAGGAGTGAGCCTGCTCGCGATAGCGGTGTATCAGTCGCAACGGCAGTGACTGACAAAACGCCATCGCGAGCAGGCTCACTCCTACAGGGGACGCGGTGGTCTGAAGATTTTTATAAAAAATTCAGCCCCGCGTGTAACGCATCCCGCCACCCGTTCTCTAGAGGGACAAGCAAGCGCAGACCGCTTGCAGAAACCCTGATAAAAAACTGGAGAAACATCATGACTGCTACTACCCGCACCCTGTCCGCCACCGCCCTGGTTCTGGCCCTCGGTTCCGCTCTGAGCATCGCCACTGTCTCCACCGCCCAGGCCGCCGATGCCAACATGGAAAAATGCTTCGGCGTGGCCCTCAAAGGCAAGAACGATTGCGCTGCAGGTGCCGGCACCACCTGCGCTGGCACGGCGAAAACGGACTATCAGGCCAACGCCTGGAAACTCGTCCCTAAAGGCACCTGCGCTACCACCGAAAGCAAAACCTCGCCGACTGGCTTCGGCCAGCTCGAAGCCTTCAAAGCCAAGTCCTGATTCAAGGCCTGCCTGAGTGACGCCCATGTTCAGTCATCACGAACCGTCCCTGCCGCGCACTCAGGCCGCTCGCACCGAGCTTCCTGCCCGCGCCGGGCTGGGGCTCAAGACCGGGCACTTCCTCGAAGTGCTCGGCTCCGTACCGGACCTCGGTTTCTTCGAAGTCCACGCCGAAAACTACATGGTGGCCGGCGGCCCGTTTCATCATTTTCTTGGTCTGATTCGCGAACAGTACCCGCTGTCCTTGCATGGCGTCGGACTGTCGATCGGTGGCGAAGGCCCGCTGGACAGCCAGCACCTCAAACGCCTTGCCGAGCTGATCGAGCGCTATCAACCACAAGCCTTTTCCGAACATCTGGCGTGGTCCAGCCATGGCCCGGTGTTCCTCAATGATCTGCTGCCACTGGCCTACGACACGCCGACCCTGAACCGCGTCTGCGCGCATATCGATCAAGTACAGAACACCTTGAAACGAACAATGCTGCTGGAGAACCCGGCGACCTATCTGGCGTTTCAGCATTCGACGATCGACGAGGCCGAGTTCATCGCCGAAGTGATCCGCCGCAGCGGTTGCGGCTTGTTGCTCGACGTCAACAATGTCTACGTGTCATGCATCAATCATCAACGCGATCCGCTGGCCTATCTCGATGCGTTACCGCTGCACGCAGTCGGCGAGATTCATCTGGCCGGCTTCGCTGAAGATCGCGACAATCTCGGCGATCGCTTGCTGATCGACGATCATGGCGCGCCGATTGATCAGGCTGTCTGGGATCTGTACCGGCAAGTGCTGCGTCGGATCGGCCCGGTGGCGACGCTGATCGAACGTGACAATCACCTGCCGGCCTTTGACGTATTGCTTGCCGAAGCGCAGCACGCCGATACGCTGTTGCGCCGAGCGGAGCGTGCGGCATGAGCACGCAAGCGGACTTCGCCGCCGCCCTGCTCGATGTGCAACTGCCGTACCCCAAGGGCCTGTGCAGCCGCAACGGCGCCGATCCGTCACGGCGTTTCGCGGTCTATCGCAACAACGTGCAGAGCTCGCTGATCAATGCCCTGGCCGACAGTTATCCGGTGGTGCAGCAATTGGTCGGTGAGGAATTTTTCCGCGCCATGGCGGCGATTTTCGTACGCAGTCAGCCGCCACAGAGTCCGTTGATGAGCCGTTACGGCGAGGGCTTCGCTGACTTCATCGGGCAATTCGAACCATCGCCGGCGTGCCTTATGTGGCCGATGTCGCCCGACTCGAATATTTGCGCACCCTCGCCTATCACGCCGCCGATGCGCAGCCGATCCGGCCGGAGCAAGTCAGCGCCGCGCTGGCCGATCCGCAGTCGCTGAGCGAGCTGTGTTTCGAATTACATCCTTCGTTGCATTTGCTCGACTCCGCCTATGCGGTGGTTGCGATCTGGGCCGCGCATCAGCAGGAGCAAAGTCTGGCGGGCATTGGCCTGAATCAAGGCCAACACGCCCTGGTGCTGCGCAACGGTCTCGATGTTGAAGTGTTTGCTCTCGAGACCGCGGCGAGCGTGTTTATTCGTCACCTTGCCGGAGGGCGACCACTGCTGGTGGCAGCAGAGAAAAGTCCGCCGTTCGATCTCGCCCAAACCCTCGCGCTGTTGATTGCGCATAACGCGATCACCCGGCTCAATTACAAGGAGTTGCCATGAACAGCCTGATCCTGCGCGTCATCGCGTCGTTCGAAAAAATCCCCCACAGTCTGATTGCCTTCATCGCGCGTTTTTCCATCGCCGCCGTGTTCTGGAAATCCGGGCAAACCAAGATCGAAGGGCTGGCCGTCGACTTGTTTGACGGCACATTTGAACTGGGCTGGCCGCGCTTGGCTGATTCGACGGTTCCGCTGTTTCAGAGCGAGTACAGCCTGCCGCTGTTGTCGCCGGAGATTGCCGCACACATGGCGGCGTTTGCCGAGCATGTGTTCCCGCTGCTGATCCTGCTCGGCTTCGCCACACGGTTTTCGGCGCTGGCTTTGCTCGGCATGACCCTGACCATTCAACTGTTTGTCTACCCGGACGCCTACCCGACCCACGGCACCTGGGCGGCGGTGTTGCTGTACCTGATGGCGACCGGCCCGGGCAAGTTGTCGATTGATCACCTGATTGCTCGCCGCCTCCAAGGCTGACCTGAAACTGTAGGAGCTGCCGAAGGCTGCGAGCTTTTGATCTTGCTTCTAAAAATCAAAAGATCGCAGCCTTCGGCAGCTCCTACACAGGTTCGGTGTCAGCGCTGCAGTCGATCCAGCGCCTCGCCACTGCGCTTGAACCAGCCCATCAGATAATCCGCCAAAACCTGCGTGCGCTTCGGTAATCCGCCCTGATACGGGTGCACCAGGTACATCGGCATCCGTCGGGTCTGATAATCGCGCAACAGCCAGCGCAAGCGGCCGTCAGCCAGTTCCGCTTGCAGCAGATACGACGGCAAACGGGCGATGCCGGCGCCGGACAGCGCGGCTTTTTTCAGCAGGCTGTAATGGTTGCTGGCGAACGGGCCTGACACCCGCACCCGCAATAACTCATGCTGCTGGTGATACAACCACTCTTCGCGCCCGCTGTAATGGCTGTTGAGCAAGCAGCGATGCTCGGCCAAGGCTTGCGGCGCCGCCGGTTCGCCGAAGCGCTCAAGGTAGGCCGGGCTGGCGCAGGTCATTTCGTGCCACGCCAACAGCGGCTTGGCCACCAGCCGCTCGTCATTGGCGACTTCGGCGCGAATCGCCAGATCAAAACCGTCGCGGGACAGATCGCGATAACTGTTGTTCAGCTCCAGCTCGATCTGCACCTCGGGGTATTGCCCGGAAAACTCCAGCAGCAAGCCATCGAAGAAGGTCTCGCCGAGCGACACCGGAACGGTCATGCGCACGGGGCCAGCCATGTCGTCCTTCAACCGCGCCAAAGCCTGCCGTGCGCGTTCAACCTGAACCACCAGCGCCTGCGCTTGCGGCAGCAGCGCCGCCCCCGCCGCCGTCAGGCTCAAACGGCGGGTGGTGCGTTGCAGCAACACCACACCGAACTGCGCTTCCAGCTGGCTGATGCGCTTGGACAACTGGCCCTTGCTGCAGCCCAACTGCTGCGCCGCGAGGGTGAAACTGCCGGCCTCGATCAGTACGGCGAATGCGGCGAGGTCATCCATTTCGCTCATGGATTGTTTCCAATTGAAAACCAAAGGTTGCCCATTAGTGCGCTTATCCGCGGAAAAAACCACCCTAAACTGAAACCTCATTCACTCACTTGGGGTACAGCTCGATGAAGATTCTGTTGATAGGCGCCGGCGGCACCATCGGTTCGGCGGTGGACAAAGAATTGTCGCAACGCCACGAAGTCATCCGTATCGGTCGTAACAGCGGTGACTTGCAAGTGGATATCAGCGACAGCGCCTCGATCCGCAAGCTGTTCGAACAGACCGGCAAGTTCGATGCGCTGATCTGCGCGGCGGGCAACGTGACGTTCGCAGCGCTGGACGAGATGACTGCAGACAGCTTCGCCCTCGGCCTGAAAGACAAACTGATGGGCCAGGTCAACCTGCTGCTGATCGGTCGCGAGTACGCCAATGACGGCGCCTCGTTCACCTTCACCACCGGCGTGCTCAGCTACGACCCAATTCGCAGCGGCGCCTCGGCAGCGCTGGTCAATGGCGCAATCGACAGCTTCGTCCGCGCCGCCGCCATCGAACTGCCGCGGGGCCTGCGGGTGAACTCGGTGAGCCCGACCGTCCTGACCGAAGCTCTGGGCAAATACGCGCCCTATTTCCGTGGCTTCAAGTCGGTTCCTGCAGCGGACGTCGCATTGGCCTACGCGAAAAGTGTCGAGGGATTGCAAACCGGGCAGACGTTTCACGTCGGTTAAGAGCAAAAGATCGCAGCCTTCGGCAGCTCCTGCACAGGGCTTTATGGTTCCCTGCAGAAACTGCCGCTGGCTGCGATCTTTTGCATTTGGGGGTCAGGCTGCGTAACGTGGCAGCACTTGTCTGGAGAGCCAAAGATGCGTGTTGCCCGTTCGTTCGTCCTCGTTGCCCTGCTGCCGTTGTTTGCCGCCTGCCAGTTGTTCGACGGCCAGCGTGCAAGTGTGTCCCATGCCGGGCAGACGCGGATGCAGGGGCAACTGACCGCCGCCGACGGCAAACTGGTGTTCCAGCCGTGTCAGGAGCAGCGACAACTGGTGGTCAATGACATCGGCGGCACCAGCGTCCTGCAAGAGGCCGCCACCCTCGCCGACGAGCAAGGCAAGCTGTTTGCCGATGTGCGCGGCAAGGTCTCCGGCGATCGCCTCGACCTGGGCCAGTTGTATCGCGTCGAACGCTCGGGCACAGCCTGCGATGACCCGAATTTCAAACTGTTGATCCTGCGCGCCGCCGGCCATGGCCCGGAGTGGAACGTCAAGGTCAGCGGCAAAGGCATGGTCATCGAGCGCGACGGCCAGCCCCCGCTCGCCGTGCCCTATGTGGAAGAGCAACTGGGCGACGGCCGCTTCAATCTCAGCAGCGAAGCCAACAACCAGCGCATCGAATTATGGGTCGCGCCGCAGCGCTGCGTCAACAGCAGCACCGGCAGCGTGCAGCACATGAGCGCCGAGTTGCGCATCGACGGTCAGGTGCAGCGCGGCTGCGGCTATTTCGGCGGCGCGCGCAACGACTGATCGTTTTTCCCCCACGGATCCGCTCGCGGCGGCTTATAATCGCCGCCTTCAAACGCCCTGGCGCAGTTGTGCGCCCCGCGAATCCGGATCCCGCCATGTTACGAATCACCGAACTCAAGCTGCCAATCGACCATCCCGAAGAAGACCTGCGCGCCGCCATCGTGCAGCGTCTGGGCATCGCCAGCGATGATCTGCTCGATTTCACCTTGTTCAAGCGCAGCTATGACGCGCGCAAAAAGTCCTCCGAACTGTGCTTCATCTACACCATCGACCTCAACGTACGCGATGAGGCCCGGGTGTTGGCCAAGTTCGCCGACGACCGTAACGTCAACGTGGCGCCGGATGTCAGCTACAAATTCGTCGGTCAGGCCCCGAGCGATCTCGGCCAGCGGCCGATCGTCGTCGGTTTCGGCCCGTGCGGTATCTTCGCCGGTCTGCTGCTGGCGCAAATGGGCTTCAAACCGATCATTCTCGAACGCGGCACCGAAGTCCGTCAGCGCACCAAGGACACCTGGGGCCTGTGGCGTAAAAGCGTGCTCAATCCCGAGTCCAACGTGCAGTTCGGCGAAGGCGGCGCGGGTACATTCTCCGACGGCAAACTCTACAGCCAGATCAAGGACCCGAAATTCCTCGGGCGCAAGGTTCTGCATGAGTTCGTCAAGGCCGGCGCGCCGGAAGAAATCCTCTACGTCAGCAAGCCGCACATCGGTACGTTCCGCCTGACCGGCATGGTCGAAAACATGCGCGAGCAGATCCGTGAACTGGGCGGTGAAGTGCGCTTTCAGGAGCGTGTTTCCGACGTGCTGATCGAAGACGGCCAACTGCTCGGCGTGCAACTGGCCAGCGGCGAAACCCTGCATTCCAAACACGTGGTTCTCGCCCTCGGCCACAGTGCCCGCGACACCTTCCGCATGCTCCATGGCCGTGGCGTGTTCATGGAAGCCAAGCCGTTCTCGGTGGGTTTCCGCATCGAGCACCCGCAATCGCTGATCGACCGTGCACGTCTGGGCAAATACGCCGGCCACCCGAAACTCGGCGCTGCCGATTACAATCTGGTGCACCACGCCAGAAATGGCCGTTCGGTCTACAGCTTCTGCATGTGCCCGGGCGGCACCGTGGTCGCGGCGACGTCCGAGCCCAATCGTGTGGTCACCAACGGCATGAGCCAATACTCGCGTAACGAGCGCAATGCCAACTCCGGCATCGTCGTCGGCATCACCCCGGAAGTCGATTACCCGGGCGGCCCGCTCGCCGGTATCGAGTTGCAGGAACGCCTCGAATCCCACGCGTTCATCCTTGGCGGCAGCGACTACAAGGCCCCGGCGCAACTGGTTGGCGATTTCATCAACGGCAAGCCTTCGACCGAACTGGGCGAAGTCGAGCCGTCGTACAAGCCGGGCGTGGCGCTGGGTGATCTGGCTCTGGCGCTACCGGATTTTGCCATTGAAGCAATCCGTGAGGCTTTGCCGGCGTTCGAAAAGCAGATTCGCGGTTATTCGCTGCACGACGCCGTGCTGACCGGGATCGAGACCCGCACTTCGTCGCCGCTGCGCATCACCCGCAACGAGTCGCTGCAGAGCATGAACGTCAAGGGCCTGTTCCCGGCCGGGGAAGGCGCGGGCTACGCCGGCGGGATTCTCTCGGCGGGCGTCGACGGGATTCGCATTGCCGAGGCCGTGGCTCGCGATATCCTCGGCCTTACTGACTGATACAAAACCCTTGTAGGAGTGAGCCTGCTCGCGATAGCGGCGTGTCAGTCAGCATTTATGGCGTCTGACACACCGTTATCGCGAGCAGGCTCACTCCTACATTTGATTGGGGCGTGTCAGATATTCGCGCGCAACACAGAGGTCGGCAGCGCCTCTCCGCGCTCGGCACTCGCCGCCACCGCTGCAATCAAATCACCCAAGTCATACCCCTGTGCTTTCAGCCAATCCTGATCGTAGTACGTGTCGGCATACCGCTCGCCGCCATCGCACAGGATCGCCACGATTGACCCAGAATGCCCTGCCGCTTTCATCTGCTGCGCCGCCATCAGGGCGCCGATCAGATTGGTCCCGCTCGAGCCGCCGACATGCCGCCCCAAACGCTGCGCCAGATAATGCATGGCCGCCAGCGACAAAGCGTCCGGCACCTTGACCATCGCATCGATGACCTTGGGCAGAAACGATGCTTCCACCCGAGGCCGGCCAATGCCTTCGATGCGCGAGCCGCAGTCCAGGCGCAGGCTCGCATCACCACTCTGATAGAAATCGAAGAACACCGAACGCTCGGCATCGGCACACAACACGCGGGTGCAGTGCTGGCGATAGCGCACGTAACGCCCGAGGGTGGCGGTGGTGCCGCCAGTGCCGGGGCTGGAAATCAGCCAGGTCGGCTCAGGGTGTTTTTCGAAACGCATCTGCTGGAAGATCGACTCGGCGATGTTGTTGTTCGCCCGCCAGTCGGTGGCGCGTTCGGCGTAGGTGAACTGGTCGATGAAGTGACCGCCATGCTCGCGGGCCAGACGCTCGGATTCGGCGTAGATCTGCGTCGGATCCTGCACCAGATGGCTCTGGCCACCGTAGAAGGCAATCTGGGCAATCTTCTCTTTCGAAGTGGTCGCGGGCATCACCGCGATAAACGGCAAACCGAGCATGCGCGCGAAATACGCTTCGGAAATCGCCGTCGAGCCGCTGGACGCTTCGATCACCGGCGCGCCGGGTTTCAGCCAGCCGTTACACAGCGCGTAAAGGAACAGCGAACGGGCCAGGCGATGCTTGAGGCTGCCGGTCGGGTGGCTGGATTCGTCCTTGAAATACAACTCGATGCCGGCAAAACCGGGCAGCGGCAAAGGGATCAGGTGGGTGTCGGCGCTGCGCTGGAAATCCGCCTCGATGATGCGGATGGCTTCGCGGGCCCACTGTCGGTTGTCGCTCATGGTCTCGTTTCTCATGGAATCGGACAGGAGATGGGTCTCCTGAAAAAGGTCTTGCGCAAGCTTAGGAAATATCCCGCAGACGGCAAAGATACAGCTGAGTCTCAATGTGTCAGGCAACTGCTAGGCTCAATGCTTACGAGCCAGACAGCCTGTAACGCCATATAACAAAAAAGAATATAACTTTTGTTTTAACAACTAACGGTACGGGTTAGGGTAGCCCACCTTTTTCACCAATCGATGGAGAGCGACCTTGCCTCTGCGTAGCACTTTCACGCGTTTCTTTCAGTTGGAAGCTGCCAGCGGTCTGTTACTGATCGCCGCAGCCATTCTCGCCCTGATCATCAACAACTCGCCGCTGTCGTGGCTGTACACCGGCCTGCTCGACACCCCGGTGGTGGCGCAGATCGGCGCGTTAAAAATCGCCAAACCCCTGCTGCTGTGGATCAACGACGGTCTGATGGCGCTGTTCTTCCTGCTGATCGGTCTGGAAGTCAAACGCGAAGTGCTCGACGGTCAGTTGTCCAAGCCCTCGCAGATCGTCCTGCCCGGCGCTGCGGCGATCGGCGGCATGCTGGTGCCGGCGCTGATCTACTGGTTCCTCAACCGCGACAACCCCGCCGCCCTGAGTGGCTGGGCCATTCCGACCGCCACCGACATCGCTTTCGCCCTCGGCGTATTGGCGCTGCTCGGCAAGCGCGTGCCGGTCTCGCTGAAACTGTTCCTGATGACCCTGGCAATCATCGATGACCTCGGCGCCATCGTCATCATCGCGATTTTCTACTCTGGCGAACTGTCGACCCTTTCGCTGGGCCTGGCGGCGGCCTGCATTGCCGCGCTGGTGGCGATGAACCGGCTCGGCGTGGTCAAGCTCGGGCCGTACATGATCATCGGCCTGATCCTCTGGGTCTGCGTGCTCAAGAGCGGTGTCCACGCCACATTGGCCGGTGTGACCCTGGCTTTCTGCATCCCATTGCGGACGAAAAATGCCGAGCCGTCGCCACTGCTGACCCTCGAACACGCGCTGCACCCATGGGTCGCCTACGGCATCCTGCCGCTGTTCGCTTTCGCCAACGCCGGCCTGTCGCTGAGCGGCGTCACCGTCGAAAGCTTCACCCACGACGTACCGATGGGCATCGCCATCGGCTTGCTGTTGGGCAAGACCATCGGCGTGTTCGGTCTGACCTGGCTGGCGGTCAAGATCGGCATCGCCGCCCTGCCCCAAGGCGCCAACTGGGGCCAGGTCCTCGGCGTCGCGATCCTCTGCGGCATCGGCTTCACCATGAGCCTGTTCGTCGGCTCGCTGGCCTTCGAACCCGGCGTGAGTGATTACGCAGGAATGGATCGGATGGGCATCCTCACCGGCTCGATTCTCGCGGCGCTGATTGGTTATGCGGTGACGGCGGCGGCGAGTCGTAGGGTCACGATACAAACTTCCTGAGGTTTATTGCGGCCAATGGCATAGCCCCTCACCAGACGAGGGGCTTGGCTCTAAGCCTTGCAAATGTGCTATATCTTGCGCATCAAACAGCCATCTACGCAGCACAGCTTGGAGTCATTCATGTCGCGCAAAGCCGAAAAACGCCCAATGACTGACGATCAGATTGCCGTTCAGGAGTCGCGAATTCCTGACATCGCTCTAAAGGCCTTCAGCAACGCCTACAAAATGGCACTTGCAAACGGCGCAGCGGTGCTTGTCGCTAAAGATGGTCAGCTGCTTGAAGTGACCGAGAAGACTTCCATTGTTTTGCGGTCGATTGGCGCCTACGGCAATCTGAAAAGCGGAACGCGTCTGCACATCAAAAAATCCTCAAAACAGGTTACTTCTTGAGCACACCGAGAATACGGATATTCGCGGGACCGAACGGATCCGGGAAAAGCACATTCAATCGACTTGTCCCTGCGCATCTGCTGGGCAACTACATAAACCCTGACGACATCGAACGCTCAATTAAAGATACCGGGTATTTTGATTTCAGTTCTTATCGCATCGAAGCACACAAAGCCGAGCTGTTCGACTTCCTACGTGCTCACCCCCTTCTGAAAAAATCGCCTCATTCGCAGGCAAAGCTTGATGACCTCGCAATTGACGGAGTCCGGCTCAACTTTTCGAATACTGAAATCGACTCGTACGTGGCGTCAGCACTCTGCGACTTCATCCGTAGATCGCTGATAAAAGAGCGCATCAGCTTTACTTTCGAAACCGTCATGTCCTCCGCAGACAAAGTCAGCCTTCTCGTTGAAGCGAATAAATCCGGCTATAGGGTCTACGTCTATTACGTCGCAACAGCGGACCCGCAGATCAATATTGCGAGAGTTGCATACCGCGTTTCCCGAGGCGGGCATAACGTGCCTGCTGAAAAGATTGAGGCTCGATACTGGCGATCTCTAGAGCTTTTATCCGAAGCTATCCTGACCTCCAACCGAGCCTATATCTTCGATAACTCTGATGAAGGCAGTGAAGGTTTGACGCAGATAGCTGAAATTACGGATGGCGAACTGATAGAAATCAAATCAGACACCCAGCCACCGTGGTTCAAGCAGTTCGTGCTGGATAAATTGCTTTAGATTGGTTCTAAAATCATTTTGCCGATTGGTTACGCTGAATGTGAATAACAGACAGCCCCCCGCTCTCCGTGATTACCTCGCCCACGTCGAACAATCCCCACGTCTTTAGCGACGCGTCCTACAGCCGCGCTTTCCCCGCTTCGATAACGTCGTGCAACTCCTTTCGAGGGGCTGTCGATGGTGAACGAAGGGACGATCAGTGGCGCGGTACAAGGACATTCCCCGGGTGCAAAACCCACCGGAGGGCGACGGACATCACGTTACCTGGCGGTATATGACGGCGGCTGAACTGGCCGAGCGCGAAGCCGGGCAAAATGCCTACGATGCGATGCTGGCGCGGCAGGAGGCTTTCGAGCGCAGCCGGGAAGTGGCGGCGAAAAAACCTGAAACTGTGCGTGCCGGGTGCGTATTCGCCAAGTCCTGCAAGTTGCCGGATGCGATCATCGATTACAGCAATCCTTCCGGCATGGTGCCGACCGACAGCCTCAAGGATTACGGCGAGCTGATCCTGCTCGGCGCTCGCGAAGCCGACGCAAGCGGCGGCATTCCACTCAAGAAAATCAGCGCCAACGCGATCCCGATCGGGTTTGGCAGTCTGGCCTTGGCAGGCTCGGCTTTTGAAGCGCTGCCGGCGCTAGTCTCCAGTGCGGTGGCTGCACCCTTGGTCGGGCTGGTTGCGCTGCTGATCCCGTCAAGCCTGGGCGACAGCGCGCTGTACACCGATGAGCAACTGAGCACACTCAAACAAGCCAGAACACGCGTACGCCTGCGCGTCGAGCAACAGGCCGATGGCAGCCTCAAGGGTTACGGTTTCTACACCGGCAAGAACCGCGATTGGGAAATGGTCGATGTCGTGCAGTTCACTGCACGCGGCGACCGGTTCGTTGCCGATCTGGGTGAAGGCGTCGAACTGCTCTGGACCCCGGCGGTGGATGGCTCGGACATCCTCGGCATTCCGGCGCTGGAGGCTGCCCCGCAGGCACCGCATATCTGGGTGTATCCACCGACGAAAGCGGCGGACGGGATTCTGGTGAATCCGGTTTATCCGCCGGAGTATCGGGATTTTATTCTGGTGTTTCCGGCAGATTCTGGCGTGAGGCCGATCTACGTTGTGCTCAGCCGTGCTCGCGACCATGCTTATTACGGCCATCCAAAAACGCTGCCCGCATTCCCTGATGCAGTCAAAGTGAAATCGAAGTCGTCAGTACAAGGTGGTGGAAAACAGCGAGCACGTTGGGTAGACCGCAAAGGTCGAATTTACGAATGGGATTACAAAAGCAACGCCGTAGAAAAATACGACAAATTAGGAACGACTCATTTAGGTGAGTTCAATCACTTGACAGGTGAACAAACGGGACCCGCCGATCCAAAACGAAAAACCTCCAGAAATTAAGGATTGAAACATGCGCTTTCTTTCGATTACCGGATTCTTCCCTGACGAAGTTCAAGATGACTCCTTGCAGTTCGAGCTGGATATCACAGGCAGCGAGATGAATGAAAGAGTCGCCCAGCTCATTGAATCCAAGCCCTTGGGTGAGGTGGAACCCGGCGAGTTGTTGTTGACTCAGGATCAGGTAACCGCACTGGAAAATCTGCTCAGCGTCAGTTTCCCAAAGGGCCTCGAATACTTCATGGGGACCTGCGTCAAATACTGACTGACCCACTCACAAGCAAAGAAAAACCCCGACCAGTCACCTGATCGGGGTTTTCTTTACTCGGCTTCCCGCTTAGTGCGAAA
Source organism: Pseudomonas sp. RIT-PI-o (assembly GCF_001297215.1). NCBI lineage: Bacteria > Pseudomonadati > Pseudomonadota > Gammaproteobacteria > Pseudomonadales > Pseudomonadaceae > Pseudomonas > Pseudomonas sp. RIT-PI-o. The sequence goes on from NZ_LHPA01000026.1 coordinate 66,700, forward strand.
CGCGGCTGGTCCCGCCAACGGTGGAAATCCGTACCCGCTCGCCAACGCGGAACACTTCATTCTCCTGAACCTGCTGCACATAGGCGCGCATGCTGCCGTCGTCTTCGCGGACAGTAATTTCCACGCCCTGGGTGCGGGTCAGGCCTTCTTCGGTGGCCGAGCCCAGCAGGCCGCCGGCCACTGCGCCAATGACCGCAGCAACGATGCTGCCCTTGCCGCCGCCGATGGCGCTGCCGCCGACGCCGCCGACCACTGCGCCTGCTGCGCCGCCGATCGGGGTTTTGGTGCCTTCGATTTTCACCGGTCGCAGGGATTCGATGGTGCCCATGCGAATCGTCTGCACACGACGCGCTTCGTCACGGGAGTAGGAGTCGCCGGTGAGGCTCGATTGGCAGCCGGTCAGCAACATCGCCATCGTGGAAAAGGAAGCAACCAGCAGAACAGACTTACGCATAGCATCAACTCCAAAAGAACATGTGTTCATTAAACTCCGTGGCCTGGCGTCTGTCACGACACCCCCCGGATAAAATTGGCTTCCATTCAGGCTGGGTACAGATGCCGCGAGCGTTCACTTAAAGTAGCGTGAAATCACCGATCCGCCATCTCCCTTCATCCCGCTCGGTAGACTGCTCAGGGTGCCAGACGTTCAAGAATCCACTCGGCGCCCTGCAGCCGGTAGTTGAGGCGATCATGCAGGCGGCTCGAACGGCCCTGCCAGAACTCGATGCGCTCGGGCAGCAAACGGTAACCGCCCCAGTGTTCCGGGCAGTGCGGCTGACTGTCGCTGAAGCGCTGCTCGGTGGCCTTGAGCAAATCTTCCAGCTCGCCACGACCGTCGATGACGCGGCTCTGCGGTGATGCCCAGGCGCCCAGGCGGCTGCCCAATGGACGCACCTGATAATAGGCATCGGACTCTTGCGGCGTGACCTTTACCACCCGCCCTTCGATGCGCACCTGGCGCTCCAGGGTTGGCCAGAAGAACGTCATGGCGGCAAACGGGTTGGCTGCCAGATGCTGGCCCTTGGCGCTGTCGTAGTTGGTGAAAAAGGTGAAGCCCTGCTCGTCCAGGCCCTTGAGCAACAGAATGCGGCAATGCGGACGACCGTCGGCATCGACCGTAGCCAGGGTCATGGCATTGGCTTCCACCGGCGCCTGCTCGGTTTTCACCGCATCGGCGAACCACTGATGAAACAACGCAAACGGCTCGGCCGGGGCTTGCGCCTCGGTCAAACCGTCACGGGTGTAATCGCGACGCATATCGGCCAGAGCCTGGGTCATGGCGGATTCCTTTTCGTTAGCGGATCACTTTTTCGCGGCGTCGGCTGCGGCGACTTTCTTGTCGGTCGCGGCGGCTTTGGCTGGCGCAGCCTTTTTCGCCGCAGCTTTGGCCGGAGCCTTTTTCGCTGGAGCCTTGGCGGCAGCTTTCTTGGCTGGCGCCTTTTTCGCCGCCGGCACAGCGGCTTTTTTCGCAGCAGGCGCCGGGGTAGCCGGCTTGGCCACTGGTTTGACGTCTTGCGCAGCGACCATCGTTACCGGCTTCGGCGCTGGCATGTTGTATTTGCTCAGCAGTGCCACCATGGTGTTTTGCGGAGTCACCAGCAGTTCGACACGGCGGTTCAAGGCCCGGCCTTCAACGCTGTCGTTGGCCGCACGCGGCGCTTCCGAACCCATGCCGCGCAGCATCAGGCGGTCACGCTGCAAGCCGCTGAGACGGAAGATCGCTGCCACCGATTGCGCACGTTCCTGGCTCAGCTTGATGTTGGCCGGCGCAGCGCCGCTGGTGTCGCTGTGACCGAGCACCAGCACCGCCGTTTTCGGGTCGGCTTCAAGGATCTTCGCCACGCGAGTGAACGGGCCGAGGGCGACAGGCAGCAGCATCGCCGGACGGTCCGGGTTGAACGAGCCTTCTACCGGCGCCGTCACTACCAGCACGTTGTCGCGACGTTCGAGTTGCAGGTTGCTGTCCTTCACCGCTTCACGCAGACGCGGTTCGTAGTCGTGGAGCCAGGCTTGAGTCACCTTCGGATCCGGCATCGGCACGGCTTTGGCGGTTGGCTGATCCTTACCGCCGAACGGCCACCACCATTTGCCATTGGACTCGGCCTCGGCTTTGGCCACCTCGACCGGTTTGGCTTCAGGTTTGACCTCGGCTTTCAGATCAGCTTTTACCGCTTCATCGCTGGAACCGAACGGCCAGTACCACGGGTTGCTGCTCTCGGCTTTGGCCACTGGTGCGGTCGCCGCCGGTTTCAACGGAGCGGGGGCCGGAGCCGGATCTTTGGCCGCGACTTTGTCGGAAGAACCGAACGGCCACCAGCTGCCGCCGTCCGCGTCGTTTTTCGGGTTCTGTGCGCAACCGGTGATCGCTACACACAGGGCCAGGGCGAGGGTCTTTTTAGATGACATTGAAAATCCACAAAATGAAGTAATGAAAAATCAGAGCACTTTCGCCCGGATAAACAGCCGTTTTGAAACGAAAATCCCTTCGAGGTTCCGATCCTGGAACCTCAGTCGAAGCTTTACAGACAAGTGGCAAGCACCCGCGCCAGCTTTTGCGCGCGCGGATCCATCAAAACGTAAGGCCCCAAAGTATTGGTCACGAAACCGAAGGCGACATCGCGCTCGGGATCAGCAAAACCGATCGAGCCGCCCGCCCCCGGATGGCCGAACGCGCGCGGGCCGAGGCCGTAGGTGGCGTTGGCCACGTCCGGCTGATCGAGCATGCAGCCGAGGCCGAAACGGGTGCGGGTGAGCAAGGTTTTGTCGTCGCCGAGGCTGTGCTCGCGGGTCAGCTCCTCAAGCATCTCGCTTTCGAGCAGACTGCCGTCGAGCAGGCCGGCGTAAAACCCGGCGAGGCTGCGCGCATTGCCGTGGCCGTTGGCCGCAGGCTGCTGCATGCGGCGCCATTCCGGCTTGTTGGTGCTGGTCAGCACCGACGGCGGATTGGTGAAGGCGCGGGTAGTCATGGCAGTCGGTTCGCGCATGGTCACTTGCAGCAGGCGCTGCGCCGCGGCGTCGCCGGCATTGCCCTTGCCACGGGCGATGTGCGCCACGCGATGAAACTCTTCGTCGGCCAGGCCCACATGGAAATCCAGCCCCAACGGCTTGGCAACCCGAGCGACGATCGACTCGCCCGGCCCACGCCCGTCGGCGCGGCGCAGCAATTCGCCGACCAGCCAACCGTAGGTGATCGCGGCATAACCGTGACCGGTGCCCGGCGTCCACCACGGCGCTTCGGCCGCAAGGGCGTCGACCATGGTTTGCCAGTCGTACAGGGCTTCAGGGGCGAGCAATTCGCGCAGCGCCGGCAGGCCGGCCTGATGGCAGAGCAATTGGCGCAGGGTCACCGATTCTTTGCCAGCGGCGGCGAATTCCGGCCAGTAGCGGGCAACCGGGGCATCGAGTTGCAACTTGCCTTCGGCGACCAGTTGCAGCGCGGTGACGGCGGTGAAGGTCTTGGTGCAGGAGAACAGATTGGCGATGGTGTCGCTGTGCCAGGCTTCGGTGCCATCCTTGTCGGCGGTACCAGACCAGAGGTCGAGGACGGTTTCTCCACCGACCTTGATGCACAGGGCTGCGCCGCGTTCCTGGGGATCGTCGAAGAGTGCGGCGAAAGCCTCGCGCACCGCTTCGAATTGAAGCTCGTAATGTCCCTGAATCTGCACCCGCAACTCCCCCGCGAAAACGCTCTACAAAGTGGTCCGCATTGTTCCAGCCCTTGAGGGATTTGGGAACAGGCGCGGGCCAGACGGTTGATCGGCAATTTGTGTTGATCCCTTCGCGAGCAGGCTCGCTCCCACACTGGATCTCAACAGCAGCGGAGATCCCCTGTGGGAGCGAGCCTGCTCGCGAAGAACGATAACGCGGTCTGAAACCTAGTGACCATTCCCCGAATGCCCGCCCGCTTGCGCAGCCCCCGGCGCTTTGCCAGCCTCGGCCTTGCGCCCGCCTTCAGCCTCGGTATTCGGCGTTTTCTGCGCCACCTTGCCCAACTGCTCCAGCGCTTGCAGATTGCTTTTGCGCACTGCCTCGACAAATCCCTGATACGGCAGATCGGTGACGCCGACCAGTCCGAAATGGCCATTCTCGCCGTCGAGCAACCGGCCAGTCACCGGTTGGTCGAGATACTGGAACCAGTGCACGCCGACAATCGACGGCTCGCTCAGCGCCTGTTTGAGGAAGTTGGCATAGGCCGGGCCGCGATCCTCTTCTTTGGCCAATTGCGTCACGCCGCCCCAGAACGGGCCGCGGTCAGCCGAGCCGAAGTTGAATTCGGTGATCAGCACCGGTTTGTCCAGCGCTGCCAGCGCGGCGAAGTCGTAACCGTCCTGCGGCTTGAGCGTGTACATGTTGAAGCTCAACACATCGCAATACTGCGCGCAGGACGCCACGGCCTCAGGCGTGCTGATAGCGAAGCGACCGCCCAGCAGCATCTGGTTCGGCGCGTGCCATTTCAGCGAATCAGAGATGGTCTTGAAATAGGTGTCGGCGAAGACCTTCTGGAAGTAGTTGAAATCCGCTTCGATCTCCGGATGTTCAGGATTGGGCAGCGGCGGCACGAAGCCCGGGTCTTCCATCAACTCCCACGCCGGCAGCTCGATGCCCCACGCCTTGGACAGTCCGGCCTGATTGCGGTACTTGTCGCGCAATTGCTTGAGAAAGGCGCGTTTGGCCGGCACGTCCGTGGTCATTTTCAAGGTGCCGTAAGCCAGCGCGTAGCGAGCCTTCGGATCGTCACCGGGGCCGGCCCAGGCCAGCTCGTTGTCGGCGTAATAACCGATCAGCCACGGATCGTCGCGGTGATCGCGGGCGGCAATGGCTACGGCGCGCTCGGTGGCCATGGCGAAACGCGGATCGAACGGGTCCGGCATGCCGCCCCACCAGTCGCTACCGGTGCTGATGCTGGCGTAATCGCCGACGATCGACAGCGGCAAGGTGTACGGCACGCGCTCAGCGTCCGCCAAGGACGGCGCGCTCCAGTTGCCAACCGTATTGAAACCCCAGGCTTGCAGGCGGTCGAGGGTATGGCGAGCCCAGCGTTCCTCATCAATCGTGGCTGTACACGGAGCGGCTTGCGCGCTGGACGTTTGCACCGCGTCGGTCTGCGCCGCTTCGGCGATACCTGACTTCGGCTCGGCAGGCGCCGCCACAGACTCAGCCGCCTGCACCGAACTGGCCTCAGCCGCGCCTGCCTTCGCCGCTTCGGCGATCCCGGCCTTGTTGTCGCTGTCCGGTTGACACGGTTCGCCGTACAGGCGTTGCAGATTGGCGCCATAGAAGTCGTACCAGCGGCCGTTGCCGTAGCCACGCCCCTGATCGACGCCGTTACCGCCACGGTTGTCGCCCTCGCCGAAATGCGCAGCCAGCGGGTCGCCGTTCTTCGGCAGTGATTCGAACATGTATTCGCGACCCGCTACGTAGGTCTGGTTGACTTGCGGGCTGACGGTGTTGACGCCAAGCGAGTAGAACGGATGGCCTTCAGGGGTCACCAGATACCAGCGGCCATCGCGTTTTTCCGTGCGGAAGAAACCGCTGGACTTGAACGCCGGGCCCTTGTTCCAGCCGCCGAATTTGTCCAGCGAGGACTTTTCGCGCTCGGCCAGCCAACTGTTCAGTTGTTGCTGTTCTTTGCTGGCGGCGCTTTTCAGCTGCTCGTCGCTGCTGACTTTCTCCGGCCATTTGCTGCGGGTCGACTGCCCGTAAGTATCGAGCAGATTGCCGTACACCGCCTGCGTCACCGACTCGCCGTCCTGCACGCCGAAACGCTCGAGCAACAGGCTCTGCGCAACTTTCGGCTGATCCATCGACAGGCTCACCGACACCACCTGGCTGCGGTCGATCTCGCCCGTGCTGCTGGCCAGCAGGATGCGCTGGCCGTCAACGGTCATCGGCATCGGCGGCCCGGCTTTCATGCCCTGACTCAGCGGCGTCGAAGCCACCAACGGCACCAGCAAGGTTTGCGCGGGGCCGGCCGGCAGATCGACGCGGCTGAGCAAAGTCCGGCCATCGTTGCTCTGGATCTGCACATAAACCGTCACCGCCCAGTTCATCGCACTCTGCAGGCGCAGGGTCATCATCCCGGACTGCGACCAGTCCCAGGCGCCGGTCTGCGGTGTCAGGCGCAAGGTCGGCCGGGCGACCGGGTTGAATGTCACCCGACGCAGCACTTCGCCTTCCGCAGTCTGTTCGGCATTGGCCTGCGGCAGGTCGGCGTTTTCCGTGGCGACCTTGACCACATCGGCCGGGCGCACGAAGTTGAACAGCGTCTGCTGACCGGCGGGCGCGGCCAGCAACGGCGCGGCAAAGATCAAGGCGAAAACAGCGGGCAACGAACGGCGGATCATAAGAACGGAGTTCTCCCTAACGACCAGTCAAGGCCAGTGGAAAAGTGCTGGCAGAGAGATAGACAACGCGGCGGGCCAATCGGCCCACCCGTGTCTCAGGATATTTCACGACGGAAAGGCGGCAACGCATTGAGGATCGCCTTGCCGTAGCGCTGGGTGACCAGACGCCGGTCGAGCAAGGTGATGGTGCCGCGATCTTCTTCGGTACGCAGCAGACGGCCACAGGCCTGAACCAGTTTCAGCGAGGCATCGGGCACGGAGATTTCCATGAACGGATTGCCGCCGCGCGCTTCGATCCACTCCGACAACGCAGCCTCGACCGGATCATCGGGCACCGAGAACGGAATCTTGGCGATCACCACGTGCTCGCAATAAGCCCCCGGCAAATCGACACCCTCGGCGAAACTGGCCAGCCCGAACAGCACGCTGGAATCACCGCCATCGACCCGCGCCTTGTGCTTGTTGAGGGTTTCCTGTTTCGACAGGTTGCCCTGAATGAACACTTGTTTGCGCCAGTCGCGGTCGAGGCCGTCAAAGACGTCCTGCATCTGCTTGCGCGAGGAGAACAGCACGAGGGTGCCGCGCGAACCTTCGACCAGATCCGGCAGTTCGCGAATGATCGCCGCGGTATGGGCGGCGGCGTCGCGCGGATCGGCCTTGAGATCCGGCACGCGCAACACGCCGGCATCGGCATGATGGAACGGGCTCGGCACCACCGCCGTAACGGCTTTTTTCGGCAGGCCGGCGCGCATGCGGAAACGATCGAAAGTGCCCAGCGCCGTCAGCGTCGCCGAGGTCACCAGACAGCCGTAAGCGACGTTCCACAAACTGCGCCGCAAGGTTTCCGCCGCCAGAATCGGACTGGCGTTGACCTCGATGTCGAACAGCGAGCCGCTTTCGGCCAGGGTCAGCCAGCGCGCCATGGGCGGGCTGTCTTCCGGGTCTTCGGCGGTGAACGCGGTCCACAGCTCCCAATTGCCGGAAGCACGGGACAACAGGCTGCCGAACAGCGGATACCACTCTTCGGCCTGATTGCTGGCAATGCCGATATTGACCTCGCCATCCATGCCTTCCTTGAGCAGATCGGTCAGACGCTGGAACAGGTCGTTGAGGCGCGAATAGCCTTTTTTCAGCTCGATGCCCATCTCGCGCATGTCCTCGGGAATCACCCCGCCGACGAAGCGGTGACGCGGGCGCTCTCGGCCTTCGACGTCTTCGCCGGGTTTGAAATCGGCGATCTGCTCGCACGCGGTGAACATGAACTGCTGCTGGGTCTTGATCTCCCGCGCCAGCTCCGGCACCTGCTCGATGAGCTTGCCGAGATCGCCCGGCAACGGGTGCTGGGCAAGCAGTTTGGTGAGGTTCTTGGCGGTGGTTTCCAGCCAGTCGGCGGTGGAGCGCAGGCGCGTGTAATGGGCGAAGTGGCCGATGGCCTTGTCCGGCAGGTGGTGGCCTTCGTCGAACACGTAAATGGTGTCGCGCGGATCCGGCAGCACGGCGCCGCCGCCCAGAGCCAGGTCAGCCAGGACCATGTCGTGGTTGGTGACGATCACGTCGACCTTGCCCATGCCTTCGCGGGCCTTGTAGAACGCGCACTGGCCGAAGTTCGGGCAATGCCGGTTGGTGCACTGGCTGTGATCGGTGGTCAGGCGCGCCCAGTCGGCGTCTTCCAGCGCGTTCGGCCAGCTGTCACGGTCGCCGTCCCACTTATTGCCGGCGAGCTTTTCAATCATGCTGGTGAACAGCTTCTGGCTGGCCTCGTCGACTTCGATCTTGAAGCCTTCTTCCTCGAACAGCTGCGCGGTGGCGGTCTGCGCGTGGCCTTCCTGCAGCAGCATGTCGAGTTTGGACAGGCACATGTAGCGGCCACGGCCCTTGGCCAGGGCGAAACTGAAATTCAGCCCGCTGTTGCGCATCAGGTCGGGCAAATCCTTGTAGACGATCTGCTCTTGCAGGGCGACGGTCGCGGTGGCAATCACCAGACGCTTGCCAGCCAGTTTCGCCGTGGGGATCGCCGCCAGGCTGTAGGCCACCGTCTTGCCGGTACCGGTGCCGGCTTCCACCGCGACAATCGCGGGGTCGCCACTGCGCCGGCCTTCATCGTCGGTGTCGATATCGCCGAGTACCTTGGCGATTTCGGCGATCATCAGGCGCTGGCCATAACGCGGCTTGAGGCTCTTGGCCTCTAGAAAACGCGAATAGGCGCCCTGGATCGTGGTTTTGAGTTCAGTGCTGATCATTGAGTGTCGGGCGCAAAACGCTGGATAAATTTTCAGTAGTTTGGTTCGGCGGCTATCATACCCCGCTAATCGATCCCGCGCAGAACGGAGTGACCCAATGACACCTTTTAGCCTCGTTTATCCCCTGCATGTCCTCGCCGCTCTGGTGTGGGTTGGCGGCATGTTTTTCGCCTGGATGGTCTTGCGCCCTGCGGCTGTGAAGGCTCTCGAGGGCCCCGCTCGCCTGACCCTGTGGGTGGAAGTGTTTCAAGGTTTTTTCCGCTGGGTCTGGGTTGCGGTGATTCTGTTGCCGATCAGCGGCGTAGGCATGTTGCACTTGCAGCAGGTCGGCTTTGAGACCGCACCGAAGTATGTGCAGGTGATGATCGGTTTGTATGTGGTGATGACGGCGCTGTTCATCCGCATTCAGGGGTTGATGCTGCCGGAGTTGCGCAAGGCGGTCGAGGCAAAGGACTGGCCGGCGGGTGCGGCGGTGCTGGGGCGGATTCGGCGGGTGGTGGGGCTTAATCTGCTGGTCGGGTTGGTGCTGGTGGCGGTGGCTGCGGCTCGGCCGATGTTCTGACAATCTGCGACTCAAAGATCAAAAGCCCCTCACCCTAGCCCTCTCCCAGAGGGAGAGGGGACTGATTGGGGGATATTGAGGAGTTACGTCGACTTGGAAGATTTTCGCTGAATCCATAGTCGACCTGGCCTTCCAGGTCGATGGATAGCGACAGACACCTCGGTCGGCGCCCTCTCCCTCTGGGAGAGGGCTGGGGTGAGGGCTCGCCTTTAGAGACGCTGCACGGTTACGGCACCCGCCGCCCCTGTCGGCCCAGGCTGCCCATCAGCCCCGGCCTTGCCGTTCTTGCCGCCATCGGCGCGGTACACCAGGCAACCCTTGGACTTGCCGCCCTTCCCCGCTTTACCACCGACACCCGCCGGGCCGCCGGCACCGCCAGCCACGTTGACCTTGATCAGCTCGGCCGGGAAATCCCGTGGCACGGCAAGGCGCACCAGCGCACCCGGCGCGCCCGGCTGGCCATCGCTGCCGTCACTGCCATCGGCGCCGTGGCCAGCCGAACCATAGGTGCAGCCCGGATCTTCACCGTTGCCGCCGTCGAGGCCGACGAAACCCGGTGCGCCGGTGCCGCCACGGGCATCGACGGTCAATTGCGGCGCGCTCAGGGCCTGAAATTGCAGGTTCAGATTGCGCCCGGCCCGGGCAGCCTTTTCATAAGTGCCGGGGGCGCCGCGTGCGGTGATCTGGCTGCCGTCGCTCAACTCGGCGCGCTTGACCTTCAGCTCCAGCGCCTGTTCCGCCGGCACGATGGCGATGCGCGCTTCATGGCCAAGGCGCAGTTCATCGATGTTCAATTCGGTCACGTTGGAGGGGATCAGCAAAGTGCCGTAATCGGCAACTTCCAGCTTCTCCAGTTGCAGGGTGCTGGTGGTGTTGGGCAAGCGCATCAGCGAATTGCTTTGCACGTTGACGACCTGGGCGCAGGCCAGTGGACTGATGAATGCAGCGAGCAGGCAGAGTTTACGCATGGGAAGAAGCCTCCGGAGCGGCCGGGGCCGGGATGGTTTGCAGATGGAAAACGCCGAACAACAGAATGCGCCCACGATCACGCCAAGGATGCGGACGCCCCTTGAGACTGCCATTGCACAGCAGCACTTCGAGTACGTGAATCAGCAACAACAGAGCGCCAGCCAGATTGACCAGCAGATGCAGCGGATGGACGAACGGCACCAGTTGATTGGCCAGTACCACGCAGCAGAACAGCAGGGTCAGCAAACGCCCCAGCCCCCAGAACACCTTCATACGCTCCCCCGTGTTGCGAATTATTCTTTGCACGCACAGTACCGGCTTCTGCGGGGGATAAGCCAGAGGGAAAAATGAAATTTCTACAAACAGCGGGTAAAAGGCTGCCGAGCCGATGATTTCGGCCCGGCAGCTCTAGCCTGCGGACTACAGACCTTTCCTAACGATTGATGTGCAGCTCGACGCGGCGGTTTTCTGCGCGACCTTCATCGCTGGCGTTATCGGCCACCGGTTCACTCTCGCCTCGCCCTTCGCTGGTGAGCTTGTTCGGCGCCAGGCCCTGACTGAGCAGGTACGCAGCGACACTGCTGGCACGGCGTTCCGACAATGCCTGGTTATAGGCGTCGGAGCCTTTGCTGTCGGTATGCCCGATGACTTTGATGCTGACCACATCGGCATTGCGCAGCTTGTCCATCAAAGTGTCGAGCTGGGCTTTTGCTGCCGGGGTCAGATCGGATTTGTCGAAATCGAACAACACGTTGCCGGCATCGCTCAGGGTGATCACTTCGGTTTGCGGGGCCGGTTCGACCGGTTTTACTGCGACCGGATATTGCGGCCGTGGACAACCGCGGTGATCGACTTCGGTGTTTTCCGGCGTGTCCGGGCAGCGGTCGCGGCGGTCGAACACGCCGTCGCTGTCTTCGTCGCCATCCTGGGCATAACAGATCAGCCCCCCGGTGACGATGCCCAATGCCGCGCCGCCACCGGCCCAGCCGGCGCTTTCAATGGCACCAAGACCGCCGCCGACCAGGCCGCCAAGCAGGCTGCAGATCGGCCACGTACGTTGATTGAGGGGGGCGGTGCCATCGCTGTGAGTGGCACAACCGGTGAGCAAGCTGCCAAGCAGCAGCACCGGCAAGACGGACCTTGAGAAAACACGCATTTGTGAACGCTCCTGTGTACCGGCCCATACCGGTTACACAGGAGTAAAGACCCGCATCCGCGACTGCACAAGCCGCGGATGCGAGAGGGGCTAGCGGACGATTTTGATTTCGGTGCGACGGTTCTGCGCGCGACCATCGGCCGACTTGTTGTCAGCGACAGGCTGGCTTTCACCAAGGCCCGACACCGAAACGAAGCTGGCACGCGGTACGCCCTGCTGGATCAGGTATTCCACCACCGAGTGCGCACGCCGATCCGAGAGTTTCTTGTTGTAGGCATCGCTGCCGACACTGTCGGTGTGACCGGTCACGGTCAGTTGCGCGGTGGAGGACTCCTGTTTCAGGCGATCGGCGACTTTGTCGAGCACTTGCTTGTCAGGGCCGGTCAGCGTGGCTTTGTCGAACTCGAAGTGCACATCACGAATGACGATGGTTTCCTCCTTGACCACAACCGCTTCTTCGACCACTGGCGCAGGCGTCGGTGGTGGGCAACCGTCAGCATCGACCTGCACACCTTTTGGCGTGCCCGGGCACTTGTCGCGACTGTCCGGCACGCCATCGCCGTCCTCATCGCCATCACCGTGCACCCAGCAATAAGCCGCCGCCGTGCCGCCAACCAGCAGCGCACCATAACCGGCCCACGAAGCGCTTTCCGTCGCGCCGAGACCGGCACCGACCACACCACCGACCGCCGCACAGGTCGGCCAGTCGGTTTTCTGCAAACCTGCACAACCAGTCAACACACTGGTTAGCAGAACCAAGGGTAATGCTGTCCGAACTATGCTCATCTAGTTTTCTCCTGAGGGATCGGCTTGAAACCGATTCAGGGATTAAAGACCGGAGTTTTAATCTCCGCCAGCAATAGGCCACCGCTGTTTGCGACCGTGTTCACAGAGGTTTGCCACTTTTAAGGAAAACCACGCAACCGGGCGCTTTGCCGCCGCAGTCTGGCAGGCTAGTCTTGGCGGTCTGACTGAGGAGCTTCGATGAACGTCGCCATTTCTTCGCGCACGCCGCAACAGGCGCTGGCCGCTTTGCTGGATCGCTACGCCCCGGCTCGTCTGCTGCTGATCGGCGCCAGCGCATTTCCAGCCTTGGACGCCTTCAAGCAGGCGCACCCTGACACCTTGGTGGCCCACGCCGCGCCCGGCGCATTGCCTGCCGAACTGGCCGCGCAACGCTTCGATCTGGCGCTGGTAGTCGATTGCCTGGAACATTTGCCCAAGCGCGACGGCCTGAACCTGTTGGGCGGCATCCGCAATCTCAACGCCAGTCGCATCGCGGTGCTGGCTGATCTCGCGGCCAGTGGCTGGCAGGAAACCGATTTCTATTCGCTGGCACTGCAGGCCAGCGAGCGTTTCCAGCGCGACGAGCAGGTGCTGACGCTGTTCACTTACGATCTGCTTGACTACAAACAAGTCCCCGACTGGCTCAATTCACGCTTCTGGGCCAATCCGGAAAATTTCGGGAAATACTGGTGGTAATGCAATGAGTACAGCCATTTGCCCATGCGGCAGCGGCAATCTGCTGGATGCCTGCTGCGGCCCTTATCATGACGGCCACCCGGCACCGTGCGCCGAAGCCTTGATGCGCTCGCGCTACAGCGCTTATGTGCTGGGGCTGATCGACTATCTGGTGGCGACCACCCTGCCCGCCCAGCAAGCGGGATTGAACCGACAATCGATCAGCGACTGGAGTGCGCAAAGCACCTGGCTCGGTCTTGAGGTCGAAAGCTCGGAAGTCTTTGGCGGTCAGCCGGAACATGCTTTCGTCACCTTCACTGCGCGCTGGCACGATACCCAGGGCGAGCACAGTCACCGCGAGCGCTCCTCGTTTGTGCAGAACGCCGGGCGCTGGTATTTCATCGATCCGACGGTGCAGATGAAATTGGGGCGCAATGACGGCTGCCCTTGCGGCAGCGGGCAGAAGTTCAAGAAGTGCTGTGCGGGTTATTTCGGCGCTTGAGCTGAAGATCAAAAGATCGCAGCCTTCGGCAGCTCCTACACGTGATTTGCGTTCATTCTGTAGGAGCTGCCGAAGGCTGCGATCTTTTAGCGTCTAGACTGGCAACAAAGGGAGTACAACCATGCTCGGTCGCCGGCGCACATTAAATTTTCTGCTGTTGATGCTGATCGTAAACCTCGGCGGCTGTGCCTCGTGGTTCAGTGATGACAGCGTGGAACCCGCCGTGCATCTGGTGAAAGTCGAGGTGGTACGGGCCAAACTGCTCGAGCAGAAATTCATCCTGCACTTTCGCGTCGACAATCCCAACGACAGCGACCTGACCGTACGCGGTCTGGAATACCGCATCCATCTGGCCGACATGCTGCTCACCGAGGGCGAGCATGAGCACTGGTTTACCGTCGGGCCGAAGCGCAGCGCCTATTTCAAAGTGCCGATCCGCACCAACCTGTGGCCGAAGATCAAACAGGTGGTGAAACTGCTGAAAAATCCGAATCAGCAGATTCCCTATCGATTGCAGGGGGAAATGGAAACTGGTTTATTCATCGCCCACTACGTGCACCTTGAGCGCAATGGCGTGATAATCCCCGCCGATCTAACTCCGGAGTGACCTCGATGACCCAGCAACCTCATGTCCATGGCCCTGACTGCAACCACGATCATGACCACCATCACGATCACGACCATGGCCATGTCCACGGCCCGAACTGCGGCCACGCCCACCAGGAACCGGTGCGCAACGCCCTGAAAGACGTCGGCCGCAACGACCCTTGCCCGTGCGGCAACGGCAAGAAATTCAAGAAGTGCCACGGCGCTTGATGTCACTGGCGAAGATCTTCTTCGCCTGACACACCGCCTTCGCGAGCAGGCTCGCTCCCACAGTGACCGCGTACCGATCTCCTGTAGGAGTGAGCGTGCTAGCGATGGGGCCGGCACATCCGAAATTGATATCGCCTGATCAAACGCTATCGCGAGCAGGCTCACTCCTACAGGAGCGAGCCTGCTCGCGAAAGCGCCGGTCCATTCACCTAAAAACTTCAGTCTGCCGCCAACAGCTGCGCACTACTGACCACCGTCGCGTACTCCCCATGCAGATTCCCCAGCGACATCCCGTGCACCTCTTCAGCGGTACGTGGCGTGCCGAAATAATCGGCTTTGTCGAAGGTAAAACACGCATCCTCTGCCACCCATGTGTCGAACCCCAGGTTGCCCGCAGTGCGCGCCGTCGACTCAACAGAGTTATTGGTCGCCACACCAACGATGATCAGTTGCCCGATCCCAGCCTCACGCAACTGCGCCTCCAGCCCACTGGCACAAAACGCGTCCGGCAGTTGTTTCTGGATCAGCCATTCCCCGACCTGAGGCACAAATCGCTCTTGAAACTCCACTCCGGCCTGCTCGGGCCAGAACACCGAGTCAGGTGAGCGCGACAAATGCTGCACGTGAATCACCGGGCGCCCGCGCAGGCGCCACAGCGCCAATAACTCAAGCATTCGCTCTTCGGCCTGAGGATTATTACGCCGCCCCAGACGCGGATGCAAAATGCCTTTCTGCTGGTCGATGATGATCAGCGCAGCGTTGCTTTGAAGCTCCATAGCGATCTTTCTCCTGACAGGTCTCGGGACTTATTCCGTAGTTCAACATCAGCGCTTTCCCACAAGCAACTGTCACGCCTGTGACCGATCAGCCGACAACTGCACAAATAACCACTCGCCCCGCTTGCGCGGCCCTCGCGCCCTCACTAACGTAGCGGCTTTATTGCGCCCCCAGCCTTATACCCCCGCAGGAGCTTCGCCATGGCCTCGCCAGCCCTTACACATTTTCTTCCCCGGTTCGGCGTTGCCGCAGCAGTGGCCGGTGTTCTCGGTTTGTCCGGTTGCCAGACCTGGAACGCCCAGGACAGCCTGCCGCCGACCTCCGGCGTGCAACCGCTCAAGGGCCTGGCGCAGAACGTGTCGGTGCGGCGCAATGCGATGGGCATGCCGTTGATCGAGAGCAACAGCTTCCATGACGCGCTGTTCAGCCTCGGCTATGTCCACGCCAGCGACCGCATCAATCAGATGGTCACCCTGCGCCTGTTGGCCCAGGGGCGGCTGGCGGAAATGTCCGGCGCGGCTATGCTCGATGCCGACCGCTACATGCGCGCGGTCAATCTGAAGAAGAGCGCCGGCGAGCTCTACAAGGCCTCGTCGCCACGCCTCAAACGCTTCTTCGAGGTGTACGCACGGGGCGTCAACGCCTACCTGTTCCGCTACGCCGACAAGTTGCCGGGCGACCTCGCTGCCAGCGGTTACAAACCGGAATACTGGAAACCGGAGGATTCGGCGCTGATCTTTGCCCTGCTGAATTTCAGCCAGTCGGCCAACCTGCCGGAGGAAATCCAGTCACTGGTGCTCGCGCAAACCGTGACCACTGACAAACTCGCCTGGCTGAGCCCGTCGGCGCCCGATGAAAATCTACCGGTGGCCGAAGCCGACAAGCTGCAAGGCCTCAAGCTCAACGGGCAGATTCCGGGCCTGACCGAACTGAGCAGCGCCAGCCAGCAGCTGTCGGCGCTGAACCTGCTCGCCACACCGACTGCGAACAACTGGGCGATCGCCCCGCAGCGCAGCCGCAGCGGCAAGAGCCTGCTGGCCAGCGACGCGCACGGGCCGCTCGCTGCGCCGTCGTTGTGGAGTTTCGTGCAGATCCGCGCGCCGAAATATCAGGCCGCTGGCGTCACGGTTGCCGGCCTGCCGATGGTGCTCGGCGGCTTCAATGGCAAAGTGGCGTGGAGCATGACCAGCGTGCTCGGCGACAATCAGGACCTGTTCCTCGAGAAAATCCGCCGTCAGGGCAGCAGCCTGACTTATGAGGTCAACGGCAAATGGCAGCCGTTGGGCGTGCGCAACGAGACCTACTTCGTCAAAGGCCAGCGACCGATTCGCGAAGCCGTTTACGAAACCCGCCACGGCGCGCTGCTCAACAGTGCCCAGGCAGCGGCGCAAGGCAGCGGCTTCGGCCTCGCGTTGCAGACACCGAATTTCACCGACGACAAAACCCTGGATGCCTTCTTCGATCTGACCCGCGCGCAAAACGTCGAGCGCGCTTCGGACGCCAGCCGCGAAATCCGCGCCATTACCCTGAATCTGGTATTCGCCGATGCGAGCAATATCGGCTGGCAAGTCACCGGCCGCTTTCCCAACCGCCGCGAAGGCGAAGGCCTGCTGCCCTCGCCGGGCTGGGACGGTCGCTACGACTGGGACGGTTACGCCGACCCGATGTTGCACCCCTACGATCAGGACCCGGCACAAGGCTGGCTCGGCACCGCCAATCAGCGTGTGATTCCCGACGGTTACGGCATGCAGTTGTCGAAATCCTGGGCGGCACCGGAGCGCGGCGAACGCCTGGCGGAAATGGCGGGAGGCGGCAAGCACGACAGCCGCAGCGTGATCGCCATGCAGTACGACCAGACCACCACCTTCGCCGCCAAGCTGAAAAAAGTCTTCGAAGCACCGGGCATGAAGCAACCGCTGAAACAGGCGATCGACGCCCTGCCGGAAGCCGAACGCAGCAAGGCGCGCGAAGCCTTCACGCGCTTGATGGCCTTCGACGGCAAGCTCAGCCCGACCTCTGCGGATGCAGCGATTTATGAGTTGTTTCTGCAGGAAAGCATGAAGCAGATTTTCCTCGACGAACTGGGGCCTGAATCCAGCCCGGCGTGGAAAGCATTTATGACCAGCGGCGAACTGTCCTACGCGGCGCAGGCCGATCATCTGCTGGGGCGTGAGGACAGTCCGTTCTGGGACGATGTCCGTACGCCGCAGAAGGAAGACAAAGCGGTGATTCTCGCCCGTAGCCTCGCGGCGGCCATCACTGCCGGTGACAGCCAGTTGGGCGGCGATCATCGCGCCTGGCAGTGGGGCAAATTGCACAGCTATGCGTGGAAGAACAGCAATGGCCAGACCGTTCGCGGGCCGTTGGCGGCCGGCGGCGATCACACCACGCTGAACACTTCGGCGTTTGCCTGGGGCCAGGACTTCGTCACGACCCGTGCGCCGGCGATGCGTTTTATCGTCGACTTCGGCCAGAGCGAACCGCTGATGGCGCAGAACGGTACGGGGCAGTCGGGCAATCCGCTGAGCCCGAATTATCTGAACGGGATCGATGCGTGGCTCAAGGGTCAGTACATCGGCTTGCCGATGCAGCCGCAGAACTTTGACCGGGTGTATGGCAAGGCCCGTTTGACCCTGACTCCCGGCAAGTAAAGCAAAGATTAACAGCCCCTCACCCTAGCCCTCTCCCGGAGGGAGAGGGGACTGATTGGGGGATGCTTGGGTCTTGCGCCGACCTGAAAGAGAGACGGTGAATCCAACATTGGATCAGGCTCAAGGCTGTGCCGGATCCATATTCAATTCGGTCCCTCAGGTCGATGTACCTCACCAGACACTTCGGTCGGCCCCTCTACCAGAGGGAGGTGAATCCAACATTGGACCAGGCTCAAGGCTGTGCCGGATCCATATTCAATTCGGTCCCTCAGGTCGATGTACCTCGCCAGACACTTCGGTCGGCCCCCTCTCCCTCCGGGAGAGGGCTGGGGTGAGGGTAGCGCTTTAAAGCCAATCGAACTTCCAGCCTGACACCCGCCTCATAGCTAACAAGCCCCCCATTCCGGTCACAACATGGATCTTGTTATCGCCCGACCTGAAGGTCTCTACTGCCCCGCCGGGGATTTCTATATCGATCCCTGGCGACCGGTCGAGCGTTCGGTGATCACCCATGCCCATGGCGATCACGCGCGCACCGGTAATCAGCATTACCTGTCGAGCAGCGCCAGCGCCGGGATTCTGCGCGCGCGCCTCGGTCAGGATATCCAGTTGCAAACTCTCGATTACGGCCAGCGCCTCACCCACCACGGGGTCACTCTGAGCTTTCATCCCGCCGGGCATGTCCTCGGTTCGGCGCAGGTGCGTCTGGAATACGGCGGCGAAGTCTGGGTCGCGTCGGGCGATTACAAGGTTGAGCCGGACGGCACCTGCGCCCCGTTCGAACCGGTGCGCTGCCACACGTTCATTACCGAATCGACCTTCGGCCTGCCGATCTATCGCTGGCAGCCGCAGGCGCAGATTTTCGACGAGATCAATCAGTGGTGGGCGGCCAATATCGCCGCCGGCAAGGCCAGCGTGCTGTTCTGCTATTCCTTCGGCAAGGCCCAGCGGATTCTCCACGGCATCGACGAAACCCTCGGGCCGATCCTCAGCCACGGTGCAGTCGAACCGTTGAACCGCGTCTACCGCGACGCTGGCGTGTACCTGCCGCCGACGATCTACGCGGGCGACGTGAAAAAAAGCGATCCGATCATGCGTCAGGCGCTGGTCATCGCCCCGCCGTCGGCGGGCGGCAGCACGTGGATGCGCCGTTTCGGCGATTTCAGCGATGCCTTTGCCAGCGGCTGGATGCGCCTGCGCGGCACTCGACGTCGGCGTGGTGTAGATCGTGGTTTCGTCCTGTCCGACCACGCTGACTGGCCCGGCCTGCTCTGGGCGATCAACCAGACCGGCGCCGAACGGGTCATGGTCACCCACGGCTCGATCGGCGTGCTCGTGCGCCATTTGCGCGAACAGGGCCTCGATGCCCAAGGCTTCACCACTGAATACGGCGATGACGAAGAAGACATCGCCGTCGAACCCACCGTTGCCGAGACTTCCCCATGAAAGCCTTCGCCGAGTTATATGCCGAACTCGATGCGACCACGTCGAGCAACGCCAAGCTGGCGGCGATGCAGGCCTACTTCGCGCAGGCCGCGCCGGAAGATGCCGCCTGGGCGGTGTATTTCCTTTCCGGTGGGCGGCCGCGACAACTGGTTCCGGTGCGCATCCTCCGCGAGCTGGCGGTGGAAGTTTCGGGGCTGGAGCCGTGGTTGTTCGAAGAGAGCTATCAAGCCGTCGGCGATCTGGCCGAAACCATTTCTCTGGTGCTGCCGGAAAATTCGCACAGCTCCGAGGCCGGTCTCGCCGAATGGATCGAAGACAAGCTGCTGCCATTGCGCGGTGAGACGCCCGAGTACTTGGCGCGGCAACTGCCAATGTTATGGGCGGAGCTGGATCGGGCGAGCCTGATGCTCTGCATCAAGTTGATCACTGGCAGTTTCCGGGTCGGCGTGTCGAAGTTGCTGGTCACCCGCGCCCTCGCCTCGATGGCCGGGCTCGACAGCAAACGCGTGGCCCAGCGTCTGGTCGGGTACACCGATCTGTCGAACCGGCCGAACGCCGCCAGCTATCTGAAACTGATCGCCCCCGAATCCGCTGATGAGCACGCCCAGCGCGGCGGCCAGCCCTACCCGTTTTTTCTCGCCCACGCCTTGGCGCAACCGGTCGAGGAATTCGAAGCACTGCTCGGTCCGGCCAGCGACTGGCAGGTGGAATGGAAGTGGGACGGCATCCGCGCGCAAGTGGTCAAGCGTGACGGCAAGCTGTGGGTATGGTCCCGCGGCGAGGAACTGGTGACCGAGCGCTTCCCCGAATTCGATGTGCTGGTGCACGGCTTGCCCGACGGCACGGTGATCGACGGTGAAATCGTCGTGTGGAAGAGCACTCATCCGACCACCGAAGACGCCTTCGATCCGCAATCCGATGAGCCGCCGGCCGTGCAACCGTTCGCCCTGTTGCAACAACGCATCGGTCGCAAAACGCTCGACAAGAAGATTCTTGAAGAAGTGCCGGTGGTGGTACTCGCCTACGACCTGCTGGAATGGCAGGGCGAGGACTGGCGTAATCAGCCGCAAGCCAAACGCCGTGCGCAACTCGAGGAGGTGATCGCGCGCTGCAACAGCCCGGTGCTGCTGCCCTCCCCTGTACTGACCGGCGAAGACTGGTTCGATCTCGGGCGCCAGCGCGAGGCATCACGCAAACTCGGCGTCGAAGGCATGATGCTCAAGGCCCGCGATTCGTTGTATGGCGTCGGTCGGACCAAGGACATGGGCGTGTGGTGGAAATGGAAGGTCGACCCGTTCAGCGTTGATGCCGTGCTGATTTACGCACAGCGCGGACACGGCCGCCGCGCCAGTCTGTACAGCGATTACACCTTCGCCGTGTGGGACGGTCCACCCGAATCCAGCCAGCGCTCGCTGGTGCCGTTCGCCAAGGCCTATTCGGGGCTGACCGATGAAGAGATGCGCCAGGTCGACAGCATCGTGCGCAAGACCACAGTCGAAAAATTCGGCCCGGTGAGCAGCGTAAAACCGAGTCTGGTGTTCGAACTCGGTTTCGAAGGCATCGCCCTGTCGCGCCGCCACAAGAGCGGCATCGCCGTGCGCTTCCCGCGCATGCTGCGCTGGCGCAAGGACAAGACCGTCGAAGAAGCCGACAGCCTCGCTACCCTCCAGGATCTGCTCGCCTGAGCGAAACCCTGTGGCGAGGGAGCTTGCTCCCGCCCGGCTGCGCAGCAGTCGCAAAGCCTGCACAGCAGATTTCTCAGGCAAAGCGCCGGGGAGTGCTTCGCCCCCCAGCGGGAGCAAGCTCCCTCGCCACAGGTAATGGCTGCCACCAACTCAACGTGCGCTCGCAAACGGTGCAGGAAAAACGCCGCGCCCGTTTCCGGGCATCCGGTTGCCCTTGCCCCTCGTTACTGAACCTTTTAAAACACCTGTTCGGCACTCTGGTTCGGAAATTGCTACTTTCTATAGGTCGTAAGCGTTGCAGTAACAATAATTCTGCGCCACAAGCGCTCATATTGGTTCTTAGGGATTGAATAATGAAAAAAGCATTGCTGACCCTTTCTGCACTGGCGTTGTGCATGGCCGCCGGCTCCGCGCTGGCCAAGGAATACAAAGAGCTGCGCTTTGGCGTTGACCCTTCGTACGCACCGTTCGAGTCGAAAGCGGCCGACGGCAGCCTGGTCGGGTTCGATATCGACCTGGGCAACGCGATCTGCGCCGAACTGAAGGTCAAGTGCAAGTGGGTCGAAAGCGATTTCGACGGCATGATTCCGGGCCTCAAGGCCAACAAATTCGACGGTGTGATCTCGTCGATGACCGTGACCCCGGCGCGCGAGAAGGTCATCGACTTCTCCAGCGAACTGTTTTCCGGCCCGACCGCCTACGTGTTCAAAAAGGGTTCAGGCATCACCGCCGACGTCGCCTCGCTCAAGGGCAAGACCGTTGGCTATGAGCAAGGCACGATTCAGGAAGCCTATGCCAAAGCCGTACTGGACAAGGCTGGCGTGAAAACCCAGGCCTATCAGAACCAGGATCAGGTGTATTCCGACCTGACCTCCGGCCGTCTCGACGCCGGTATCCAGGACATGCTGCAAGCCGAACTGGGCTTTCTGAAGTCGCCGAAAGGCGCCGATTACGAAATCAGCCAGCCGGTCGACAGCGAATTGCTGCCAGCCAAAACGGCTGTCGGTATCAAGAAAGGTAACACTGAGCTGAAGGCGCTTTTGGATAAAGGTATCAAAGCGTTACACGACGACGGCAAATACGCCGAGATTCAAAAGAAACACTTTGGCGACCTGAATCTGTACAGCGGCAAATAATGCCCCGGCGCCCATCCTCGATGGGCGCCTTTTCCATCCGCTCAGGTTGCTGATTTATGTTTGAAACCCTCCTGCAAAATCTGGGGCTGGCCTCGTTCAGTCTGCAGGGCTTCGGCCCGTTGCTGCTGCAAGGCACCTGGATGACCATCAAATTATCGGCGATGTCGCTGCTGGTGGCCGTGTTGCTCGGCCTGCTCGGCGCCAGTGCCAAACTGTCGAAAGTCAAACTGGTGCGCCTGCCCGCGCAGCTCTACACCACGCTGATTCGCGGCGTGCCGGACCTGGTGCTGATGCTGTTGATCTTCTACAGCCTGCAAACCTGGCTGACCACGCTGACCGACTACATGGAATGGGAATACATCGAGATCGACCCGTTCAGCGCCGGCGTGCTGACGCTGGGCTTCATTTATGGCGCGTATTTCACCGAGACCTTCCGGGGCGCGATCCTCGCGGTACCGCGTGGTCAGGTCGAAGCCGCCACCGCGTATGGCCTCAAACGCGGCCAGCGGTTTCGCTTCGTGGTGTTTCCGCAGATGATGCGTTTCGCCCTGCCGGGCATCGGCAACAACTGGATGGTCATGCTCAAGGCCACCGCACTGGTGTCGATCATCGGCCTCGCCGATCTGGTCAAGGCCGCCCAGGACGCCGGTAAAAGCACCTATCAACTGTTCTACTTCCTGGTTCTCGCCGCCTTGATCTATCTGCTGATCACCAGTGCTTCGAACTTCATCCTGCGCTGGCTCGAACGCCGCTACGCCGCCGGTGCCCGGGAGGCCGTACGATGATCGAACTCCTGCAGGAATACTGGAAAGCCTTCCTATATACCGACGGCCAGAACATCACCGGGCTGGCGATGACGATGTGGCTGCTCACCGCGTCGATCGGCATCGGCTTCATCGTCTCGATTCCACTGTCGATTGCACGGGTATCGCCGCACTTCTACATCCGCTGGCCGGTGCAGTTCTACACCTACCTGTTCCGCGGCACGCCGCTGTATATCCAGTTGCTGATCTGCTACACCGGCATCTACAGCCTCGCCGCCGTGCGCGAACAGCCGATCCTCGACAGTTTCTTTCGCGATGCGATGAACTGCACGATCCTCGCCTTCGCCCTCAACACCTGCGCGTACACCACGGAGATTTTTGCCGGGGCGATTCGCAGCATGAACCACGGCGAAGTCGAAGCGGCCAAGGCTTATGGCCTGACCGGCTGGAAGCTGTATGCCTACGTGATCATGCCGTCAGCCCTGCGCCGTTCGTTGCCTTACTACAGCAACGAAGTGATCCTGATGCTGCACTCGACCACGGTGGCGTTCACCGCGACCATTCCCGATATCCTGAAAGTCGCACGGGACGCCAACTCGGCAACGTTCCTGACTTTCCAGTCGTTCGGCATTGCCGCGTTGATCTACCTGACCATCACCTTTGCGCTGGTCGGCTTGTTTCGCCTCGCCGAACGCCGTTGGCTGGCCTTCCTCGGGCCGACTCACTAGCACCGGTTTGACAATAAAGAGATAACAATGCGCCACCAGATCCATGACCTGCTGGCCCCGCTGCCGGGGACCGCACGGCAGATTCACAGCTTCCACTTCGGCCCACAGCAGGCCAAGGGCAAGGTTTACATTCAGGCGTCGCTGCACGCCGATGAACTGCCGGGCATGCTGGTCGCCTGGCACCTCAAGCAGCGTCTGGCCGAACTTGAAGCCGCCGGTCGCCTGCGCAGCGAAATCGTTCTGGTGCCGGTGGCCAACCCGGTCGGCCTCGAACAAGTGCTGATGGACGTGCCGCTGGGCCGCTATGACCTGGAGAGCGGGCAGAATTTCAATCGCTGGTTCGTCGACCTCAGCGAAGAAATCGGCAACGCCATCGAAGGCCAACTCAACGATGATGCGCAGCACAACCTTGAACTGATCCGGGCCAGCCTGCGCAACGCCCTCGCCCGTCAGACGCCGACCACGCAACTGCAATCCCAGCGTCTGACCCTGCAACGCCTGGCTTGCGATGCCGACATGGTGCTGGACTTGCACTGCGATTTCGAATCGGTGGTGCACCTGTACACCACGCCCGAGGCGTGGCCGCAGGTCGAGCCGCTGGCGCGCTATATCGAAGCCCAGGCCAGCCTGCTCGCTACCGACTCCGGCGGCCAGTCGTTCGACGAATGCTTCACCCTGCTCTGGTGGCAATTGCGCGAGCGCTTCGGCGAGCACGTCGAGATTCCCCTGGGCAGTTTCTCGGTGACCGTCGAGTTGCGCGGCCAGGGCGACGTCAATCACCCGCTGGCCAGCCGCGACTGTCAGGCGCTGATCGATTACCTGATCCAGTTCGACGCCATCGTCGGCGAAACCAAGCCGCAACCGCCGCTGCCGTACCCGGCCACGCCGCTGGCCGGTGTCGAACCGGTGACCACGCCCGTCGGCGGCCTGCTGGTGTACTGCGCAACGCCCGGCCAATATCTGGAAGCCGGGCAGCAGATCGCCGAAATCATCGACCCGATCCACGACAAGGTCACCCCCATTCATTGCACCGCCGCCGGCCTGCTGTACGCGCGCTCGCTGCGACGCATGGCCACCGCCGGCATGGTCATCGCCCACGTCGCGGGCGCCGAAGCCTATCGCAGCGGCTACCTACTTTCGCCTTGAGGATGCTCGTCCATGTACAAACTGACCGTTGAAGGCCTGCACAAAAGCTATGGCGATCATCAGGTGCTCAAAGGCGTTTCGCTCAAGGCCAGGACCGGCGACGTGATCAGCCTGATCGGCGCCAGCGGCTCGGGCAAAAGCACCTTTTTGCGCTGCATCAATTTTCTTGAACAACCGAATGACGGCGCCATGAGCCTCGATGGCCAGGCGATCCGCATGGTCACCGACCGCCACGGCATGCACGTCGCCGACGCCAATGAACTGCAACGCCTGCGCACACGGCTGGCGATGGTGTTCCAGCATTTCAACCTGTGGAGCCACATGACCGTGCTGGAAAACATCACCATGGCCCCGCGCCGGGTGCTGGGCTGCAGCAAACAGGAAGCCGAGGATCGCGCCCGACGTTATCTGGACAAAGTCGGCTTGCCGGCGCGGGTCGCCGATCAGTACCCGGCGTTTCTCTCCGGCGGCCAGCAACAGCGCGTGGCGATCGCCCGGGCGCTGGCGATGGAACCGGAAGTGATGCTGTTCGACGAACCGACCTCGGCACTCGACCCGGAACTGGTCGGTGAGGTGTTGAAAGTGATTCAGGGTCTGGCCGAAGAGGGCCGGACGATGATCATGGTCACCCACGAAATGAGTTTTGCGCGCAAGGTGTCGAATCAGGTGCTGTTTCTGCATCAGGGTCTGGTGGAAGAAGAAGGCGCGCCGGAAGAGGTGCTGGGCAATCCCAAGAGTGAACGCCTGAAGCAGTTCCTCAGCGGTAACCTTAAATAACGCCGTGCACATCTCCACTGTAGGAGTGAGCCTGCTCGCGATAGCGTCATCACATCCAATATGATGTAACTGACACACCGCTATCGCGAGCAGGCTCACTCCTACAGGGGACCGCGCAAGCCACAAAAATCAAACTTGTCGCCACGCTTCGCTGTCTCTGAAACAACACCTCCAGAGCGCACGCAGCCGGCATGGCGAAATCCCCCGACTTTGCAAAAACCTGGTTCAGCGCTCGCGCCTGGAAGCCGTTCGCCTTTCAGAAACAGGTGTGGGCGGCGGTGAAAAACGGCGAATCCGGCTTGCTCCACGCCAGCACTGGCGCCGGCAAAACCTATGCGGTGTGGTTTGCCGCGCTCAATCGCTTCGCCCGCTTGCAGCCGCCCGTGGCCACGCCACGCAAACGCAAACCGCCGGCCGAACCGCTGACGGTGCTGTGGATCACGCCGATGCGCGCCCTCGCCGCCGACACTGCCCGCGCACTGCAAACCCCAGTGGATGATTTGCAGATTCCGTGGAGCATCGGCCTGCGCACTGGCGACACCAGCAGCAGCGAACGCGCTCGTCAGGGCCGGCGCCTGCCGACCACCCTGATTACTACACCTGAAAGCCTGACCCTGCTGCTCGCCCGCGCCGACGCGCGCACGGCGTTGTCGACCCTGCGCATGATCGTCGTTGATGAATGGCACGAATTGCTCGGCAACAAACGCGGCGTGCAGCTGCAACTGGCCCTCGCCCGTCTGCGTCACTGGCAGCCGGAAATGATCGTCTGGGGCGTTTCCGCCACCCTCGGTAATCAGTCCCACGCCGAGCACGTGCTGATCCCACAGGGCGGCGGCGTGAGTGTTCAGGGCAAAAGCGAAAAAACCCTGCAGGTCGATACCCTGCTCCCACCGGCCACCGAGCGTTTTCCGTGGGCCGGACACATCGGTCTGAAGATGCTGCCGCAAGTGGTGGCCGAACTCGACGCCTGCGCCAGCAGCCTGGTGTTCACCAACACCCGCGCGCAGTCGGAGATCTGGTATCAGGCGCTGCTGGAATCGCGGCCGGACTGGGCCGGGTTGATCGCGTTGCACCACAGTTCACTGTCCCGCGACACCCGCGACTGGGTCGAGCAGGCGTTGAAGAATGGCCAATTGAAAGCCGTGGTGTGCACCTCAAGCCTGGATCTGGGCGTGGATTTCCTCCCGGTCGAGCGCGTGCTGCAGATCGGCTCGGCGAAAGGGGTCGCGCGGTTGATGCAACGCGCCGGGCGCTCCGGCCACGCACCGGGGCGCACCTCGCGGGTGACGCTGGTGCCGACCCACAGCCTTGAACTGATCGAAGCGGTCGCCGCACGCGATGCCGTCGAGCAACGGCGCATCGAGCCACGCCTGTCGCCGCACAAGCCGTTGGATGTGCTGGTCCAGCATTTGGTCAGCATGGCCCTCGGCGGTGGCTTTATTCCTGAGGATCTGTACGAAGAAGTCCGCGGCGCCTGGGCTTATCGCGACCTGACACCGGCGGACTGGGCCTGGGCATTGGCTTTCGTACGCCACGGCGGGATGTCTCTTACAGCGTACCCGGACTACCGCCGGGTCGAGCCGGACGAACACGGCGTCTGGCGTGTGCCGGATGCACGTCTGGCGCGGCGCCATCGCATGAGCATCGGCACCCTCGTCAGCGACGCGAGCATCAACCTGAAATTCTGGAGCAAGGGGGGCGGCGGCAAACAGTTGGGCAGCGTCGAGGAAGGCTTTATCGCGCGACTGGAACCCGGCGATGGTTTCCTCTTTGCCGGCCGCTTGCTGGAGCTGGTGCGGGTAGAAAACATGACCGCCTACGTTAAACGCAGCACCGCGAAAAAAGCCGCCGTGCCACGCTGGAATGGCGGGCGCATGCCGTTATCCAACGAACTGGCCGAAGCGGTGGTGGCGCGTTTCAGCGCCGCTGCTCAAGGTCATTTCAACGGCCCGGAGATGCACGCGCTGCGACCGCTGCTGGAAACGCAGATACGCTGGTCTGGGTTGCCCACCACGGAAAATCTGCTGGCCGAAGTGCTGAAATCCCGCGAAGGCTGGCACCTTTTCCTCTATCCATTCGCCGGGCGCCAAGTGCATCTGGGGCTGGCGAGCCTGCTGGCGTGGCGCGTCAGTCAGCGCCAGCCTGTGACCTTCTCGATCGCGGTGAATGACTACGGCCTGGAATTGCTCAGCGCCACGCCGGTGGACTGGGCCACCCATCTCGACGCACACCTGTTCAATGCCGATGACCTGTTGCTGGACGTGCTGGCCAGTCTCAATGCCGGCGAACTGGCGTTGCGCCGCTTCCGTGAAATCGCGCGGATCGCCGGGCTCGTGTTCGCCGGGTATCCCGGCGCACCGAAGAGTACGCGCCAGGTCCAGGCGTCGAGTGGCTTGTTTTTCCAGGTGTTCAAACAATACGACGCCGACAATCTGCTCTTGGCCCAGGCCGGGGAAGAAGTCCTGCGCGAAGAACTGGATATTCGCCGCCTGGAACAGACACTGGCGCGCATCAATCAGATGAAACTGGACGTGCATCAGGTTAAACGTCCTACACCATTGGGGTTCCCGCTGTTGGTGGAGCGGATGCGCGAGAGCATGAGTTCGGAAAAACTGGCTGACAGGATCAGAAGAATGGTCGGTGACCTGGAAAAAACTGCTGATAACGGCAAATCGTCGTGAGCGCCTACCCGGTGCGCCTCGCCGGCGAAGAATTGTGGTTACTGCCGGAGAAAGCGCTGTACTGGCCCGCGCAGGAGGCGTTGCTGATCGCCGATGTGCATTTCGGCAAAGCGGCGGCCTATCGCAGCCTCGGCCAGCCAGTGCCGCATGGTACGACCGCGAGCAATATTGCGGTGATCGACGCGCTGCTGGCGCGGCTGCCGTGTCGCCAGTTGATCTTCCTCGGCGATTTTCTGCATGGGCCCGGCTCCCATGTCCCGACCACACTTAATGCGCTGGGAGAATGGCGCGCGCGGCACGCTGACCTACCGATGACGCTGATTCGCGGCAACCACGACAAACGCGCTGGCGACCCACCGGCCTCGCTGAATATCCGCGTGGTACCCGAGCCGCTATTGCTCGGGCCATTCGCCTTGCAACATGAACCCGATCCGCATCCCGAACGGCACGTGCTCGCGGGACACGTTCATCCGGTTTATCGATTGCACGGCAGAGGCCGGCAGAGCTTGCGCCTGGCCTGTTTCAGATTGGGTGAGCGCATCAGCCTGATGCCGGCGTTCGGTGCGTTTACCGGCGGCTATCAGGTCGAGCGCGACGACAGCTGTAAAGTCTTCGTAATCGGCGACAACGAAATATGGCCCGTCAGCTAGATCGCAGATCGATCGGGTTGACGGGCCATATTAATGAGTAGGGTCAGGCAACTGGCGCCGGAGGCGGTTCGTCCGGCAGCGTTGGTTCGCCTGGCTCGGTCGGTTGTTCGTTGGGAGTATCAGGATCGGGCTGACCGGGCACGCCGCCGGACAGGCTCAACGACGGATTCGCCAGTAGCGACCAGGCCAGTACGCCTATCTGATTGGGCTCAAGCCTTGCCAGTTCAGCGCTGATTCGCGGGTCGATCTTCATAGGGCACTCCTCAGTGAAGGCCCGAATTTGTGTGTAACAAAAACGGGCAGTACACCCCATAGAGTGTCTGCCCGCCAAAGAATTCCCGACATCCGTCGGATGGTCGATCAGGTACGCGGCAAGGTCACGCCACGCTGGCCCTGATACTTGCCGCCACGATCCTTGTAGGAAACTTCACATTCCTCGTCGGATTCAAGGAAGAGCATCTGCGCCACGCCTTCGTTGGCGTAGATTTTCGCCGGCAGGTTGGTGGTGTTGGAGAATTCCAGGGTCACGTGACCTTCCCACTCAGGCTCGAGCGGAGTGACGTTGACGATGATGCCGCAGCGCGCGTAGGTGCTTTTACCCAGGCAGATGGTCAGCACATTGCGCGGAATACGGAAGTACTCGACGGTGCTGGCCAGGGCGAAGGAGTTCGGCGGGATGATGCAGACGTCGCTGTGGATGTCGACGAAGCTGCCGGCGTCGAAGTTCTTCGGGTCGACGATCGCCGAGTTGATGTTGGTGAACACCTTGAAGTGGTTGGTGCAACGTACGTCGTAACCGTAGCTCGACACGCCGTAGGAAATCACCCGGCTGTCGTCGCTGCCGCGCATCTGGCGCTCGACGAACGGTTCGATCATGCCGTGTTCCTGCGCCATGCGGCGAATCCACTTGTCCGATTTGATGCTCATGGCGGGGTTGTCCTGAATAGCGAGGTGGAAAAATTCTGTCCGGCATCTTACCGGGCGCGTCGCCGCGATCAAAGTGCGCAACGCAATTCTCGGCGAACACCCCGTATTTACGAGATGTGGCGACGAACAGCCGCACCGCCGATCCCTAAAACACAGAATCCTTTGCAAGAAACATTGGCACGTTCCGGAAAAAGGGTTAAGGTGGCGTCACTGTGTTGCTTGTGTCACTGAGAATCTCTACACGATATGTTGAATTTCGATCCAACCATCTACAAGAATTTTTCCTGCTCTTTGCACTCAGTCTCGGCCAGGGTTCTTCCTGAGTCGCAGTTATCTTTGTTCAAGGAGTTACACCATGTCTAATCGCCAAACCGGTACCGTTAAGTGGTTCAACGATGAAAAAGGCTTCGGCTTCATCACTCCACAATCCGGTGACGACCTGTTCGTTCACTTCAAAGCTATCCAATCCGACGGCTTCAAAAGCCTGAAAGAAGGCCAACAGGTTTCTTTCATCGCTACCCGCGGTCAGAAAGGCATGCAAGCTGAAGAAGTACAAGTTATCTAACTTGTAGCTTCTTTAGAAAAGAGCCCCGCCCTTAAAAGCGGGGCTTTTTTGTGTCTGTATATTTTGTTTGCCCCTCTTTTTGCCTCCGCTCTATATGATCCGCGCCCTGGAATCACATGGAAGAAGCAGGATGCAATTCATCTCTTGGAGCACATTCAACGCGTTGCTGTTGGCGTTCGCCCCCCCTCTGAATGCAGAGACCAAATCTGATCATCCGACGGTGATTCTCGACATGAACCCTCGTGCGACATATCTGGCGAAAGGACCAGAAGTCAATGGCCACTCTTCGATGCAACTCAGAGGCGCAGCGCTCCTGACGCTCTCGACTCCTCACGCCTGCGGCAGCAACGAGGTCTATTTGACTCCAGAATCATTGGGCATTCCGAACGAATCATTTCGACGAGCGCTCGGCGAAGTCCAAGACTTGATCGACCAAAAAATCCCCCTGATTCTGACGCTCTCTGCTTGCGAGCGAAAACGCGCCTTCTTCGAAAAGGTACGCCCCTGCACTCCTGAGGAGTGCGCAGACCTGACGAACCCTCTGGCAGACGACAAGCTTTATCTGGACGAGCACCTCAAGCCGATCGGCGAAGGCCTGGCGTTGTACTACCTGAAAATGCCAATGTCCTATGACGAAGAAAAACAGGCGTGGCAAGCACAAATTTTTTACCGGGACACGCGAAGTCTAAGCAGCGAGCATTACGTCGACAGAGAAGACTTCGCTTCAGCGAAACCCGTTCTGACATACAAAGCTTACTATCGAAACGGAAAACCCCGCCGGACCTACCAGAATGATGCTAACGGCCTGCGTCAGGGCGAGGCGCTGACATATTCCGAACAAGGCGTCGTCATCAAGCGTGAAAACTACCTCAACAACCATCTCGAGGGTTGGCAATTTATCTATCACGAGAATGGCAAAATCGCTGAGTCCTATAACTGGCATCTGGGCAGGCACGTAGATGGCGAGTATCTCGAATACGACGAGGACGGGGCGCTGATCGGACGCAGCAGTTATCGAAATGACGTCCTCGACGGCCCTGTCCTTAGCTACCATTCAAATGGACAGGTCAAGTACGAAACCGTTTACATCAACGGCAAAGCTCAAGGACCGGATAATTCTTATTTTGACAACGGAGCCATTGAGACTTCCCGCACCAATTTCGACAGCAAGCCAGATGGTTGGATAACCACTTACTTCATCGACGGGACTGTCAAAGAGAAGCAGTTTTATAGGAACGGCATTCAACGAAGCTATGAGCAATGGAATGAGCAAGGCAGGCAAACCTTGCAGTGGCAGTGGGATGAAAAACATCGCCAACAGGGCGACTTCAAACAGTGGTACGCGACCGGCCAGCTTAAAGAACATCGAAAATACAAAGACGGCAACCTTCACGGATCATCCACGACATGGCACGAAAACGGTGAGATGGCTTCATTTACCGATTATATCGATGGTGCCGAGCATGGACCGATGCGCTTCTTCAGGAAAGACGGCAGCCTGAGCTACCAATGCCAATATCAGATGGGCGTCAGGCAGGGAGAATGTGTTTCGATTCCCGTCAGCAAGACCAAAGCAGAAAGCTGACAATGAAAAGCCCCGCAATCACGGGGCTTTCTCCTTTCTAGCGCAGGTGTTTACCAAGCGACGCCAAACCCTGCGGTATAGCGGGTCTTGTTCAAATCGGCATCGTTGGTGCCACTGATGATGTCGCGCTCGGCCTTGAGATTGAGCGAGGCCCATTCGGTGACCTTGTAGCGCAGGCCCAGCTCGGCATCCAGTGCGTAATCGGCGACGCCCGACAACGGCTTGCCGACTTCGCCATTGGTGAAGAACTCGACTTTCTTGCCGATCAGGTAGCGGTTGTAGTCCCACTTCATCGCGACGGAATAGAAGTTGTCCTTGCTGCCATCGCGGTATTCATAGTCGGTGCGGTTAAGCAACGAACCCAGCGAGAACGCGCCCAGTTCGTCGTCCCAGAACTGGTAGCCCGGACCGGTACCGACCACACGCTGACGCGCCAGCTCTTCGATGTGATCACGCTTGTAGTTGATGCGCCCCTGCCAGAACCACTGATCGGTGAGGAAGCGGTCGAGAGAGTATTCGGCGCGCCAGTTGTTGGTGGTGGTTTCCGCATCCTGCACTTCGCGGTTGTACTCGCCCTCAGCAATATGCCGCCAGCGACCATGGCGAGCGGAAGTTTTGAAGCCAACATCGTAATCGTCGGTGTCCTTTTCGGCGCGCTGATAGTCCAGCGCCAGGTCGACGTTGCCCTTCCACACCAGGTCGGTGACGATCGGCTTGGGCTTGAGGATCTGCTGAATGCTCGCCAGCTCGACTGTCTTCGGCGCCTCGCCATTGGCCAGGGTGACCTTGCCGTCGTCGGCCGCCGTGAGCGATTTCGACACTTCGCCGGCATAGGCGTCCTGCTTCACCAGCAAGTGCTGATCGCTGTCGAGGGTCTTGACCTCTTTCCAGTCAATTGCCACGGCACCGGCGTATTTGGTCTGGATCAACAGCTTGCCGCCGTCAAAGACCGTGATAGTGCCACTCAACTTGTCGCCGTTTTTCAACCAGACGGTGTCGGCAAGCAGGGGCGTGGACGTGCTGAAAACAGCAAGGCACAACAAGGTTCTGGGGAACATAAGCAGACCGGGGGCTCAGAGTTGGCGAAAAGGGTCGGCATTATCCGTAGGATTTTGCCCATGACAAGGACTGACCGGACTATTTCAATTGAGTTCATTTCTCAACTGCGCCCCAAGCGATTACCCTTGTCACCATTGTCACGCCAATGCTCAGGAGCCGCGTACGTGAAAGACCCGCTCGACAGCGTCGAAAACGATGCGCAAATCCGACGCACGGCGCTCTACTCGACGCTCGCGCAAGTGCCCGAAGGCAAAGTCGTCAGTTATGGACAGCTGGCCGAACTGGCCGGACTGGGCCGCGCCGCGCGCTGGGTCGGGCGCACCTTGAGCCAGTTGCCCGGCGACACCAGGCTGCCCTGGCACCGCGTATTGAGTGCCGGCGGACGCATCAGCCTGCCGGTCGGCAGCCCCTCTGGTGATGAACAACGCGCGCGATTGCGCATGGAAGGCATCACCATCCAGAACAATCGTGTGGATATTCGGCGCCATGGCTGGCGTCCGGTAGAGCACAGCGGTTAGAGTGCGCGCTTTGTTTTCGCAATTTTGAGGCAGACTTCAGCCCATGCCCCGTAAAACCTGGCGCGCCGCGCTCGCCGCCTATGCCAGTCCTTCGACGCTCGTGCTGTTGTTGCTCGGTTTTGCCGCCGGCCTGCCGTACATGCTGGTGTTCTCGACGCTCTCCGTGTGGCTGCGTGAAGCGGGCGTAGCCCGTGAAACCATCGGCTATGCCAGCCTGATCGGCCTGGCGTATGCGTTCAAATGGGTCTGGTCACCGCTGCTCGACCAATGGCGCCTGCCCTTGCTGGGCAAACTCGGTCGTCGCCGTTCCTGGCTGGTGCTCTCTCAGGCACTGGTGATTCTTGGCCTGATCGGCATGGGTTTCTGTGATCCGCAGAAGCACTTGTCCTGGCTGATCGCGATTGCCGTCGTCGTCGCTTTTGCCTCAGCCACGCAAGACATCGCGGTCGACGCCTATCGCCTGGAAATCGCCGATGACAGCCGCCAGGCCGCCCTCGCCGCCAGTTACATGTCCGGTTACCGCGTCGCCGCCCTGCTCGCCACCGCCGGCGCGCTGTTCTTCGCCGAAGGTTTCGGCTCCACCGGTTTCAACTATAAGCACGCGGCGTGGACCGGCACCTATGTGCTGTTCGGCGCATTGATGGTGCCCGCGCTGCTCACCACGCTGTTCATGCGTGAGCCGCCGGTGCCGCTGCGCACGCAGTTGCAGGCCGGGCGCTACACATTCATGCATCAATTGATGTCGGTGTTCGTGCTGATCGTTTTGCTGGTTTCCGTACCGGCGATGTTCACCCAGCTGTACAACACTGATTTCGCTGGCGTGCTGTTCGGCGACATGAGCCCGCTCGACCTGCTGCTCGAAGACCGCGCCTTCCTTCGCGCCATTCTCTATACGCTGCTCACGGGGATGTGTCTGTCGGCCATGGGCCGGCGTGGATTGGCGCCGGTGCTGACGCCGGTCAATGACTTCATCCTGCGTTACCGCTGGCAGGCGCTGTTGCTGCTGGGCCTGATCGCCACCTACCGGATGTCGGACACGGTGATGGGCGTGATGGCCAACGTGTTCTACATCGACCAGGGCTTTACCAAGGATCAGATTGCCAGCGTCAGCAAGATCTTCGGCCTGATCATGACCCTCGTCGGCGCCGGCATGGGCGGCCTGTTGATCGTGCGCTTCGGCATCCTGCCGATCCTGTTTATCGGCGGCGTGGCTTCGGCGGCGACCAACCTGCTGTTCGTGATGCTCGCGGACATGGGGCCGAACCTGCAGATGCTGGTGGTGACCATTTCCCTCGACAACTTCAGCTCGGGCCTGGCGACGTCAGCGTTCGTCGCCTACCTGTCGAGCCTGACCAACCTGAAATTCTCGGCCACGCAATATGCCCTGCTCAGCTCGATCATGTTGCTGCTGCCGCGCCTGATGGGCGGCTATTCCGGCGTGCTGGTCGAGAAGTTCGGCTATCACAGCTTCTTCCTCATCACCGCTCTGCTAGGCGTGCCGACGCTGCTGCTGATTGCGCTGCACTGGTTTCAGGAGCGCCGCCGCGAAGGGCCGACACCGACGCCCGAACCCGCACCGACGCCCGCAACCGAAGAATCGTAGGACACTTCGCCGGTGACGGGAGGAATCCCGCCACCGGACCTTTGCGCCGGCCACACTTCTGTACGTCAGCAAAACTCGCCGGTACACTGCTCCGTCATTTCCAGTCATAGCAACCGACAACGGCCAAACATGCGCACCAGTCAATTTTTGCTCGCCACACAGAAAGAAACGCCTTCCGACGCGGTCGTGATCAGTCATCAGCTGATGCTGCGCGCCGGCATGATCCGCAAGCTTGCCTCGGGCCTGTACACCTGGCTGCCCATGGGCCTGCGAGTCATGCGCAAGGTCGAAGCCATCGTTCGCGAAGAAATGAACGCTGCCGGTTCTCTGGAAGTGTTGATGCCGAGCACCCAACCGGCCGAGCTGTGGCAGGAATCGGGGCGCTGGGAAGAATACGGCCCTGAGCTGCTGCGCATCAAAGACCGCCACGGTCGTGATTTCTGCGCGGGCCCGACCCACGAAGAAGTGATCACCGATCTGATGCGCAACGAGTTGAGCAGCTACAAACAGCTGCCGATCAACCTGTACCAGATCCAGACCAAATTCCGTGACGAAATTCGCCCACGCTTCGGTTTGATGCGCGGCCGCGAATTCATCATGAAGGACGCCTACTCCTTCCACGCCGACCAGGCGTCGCTGCAGATCACCTATGACCGCATGCATGAGGCGTACTGCAACGTGTTCACGCGTCTGGGCCTGAAATTCCGTCCGGTTGAAGCCGACAACGGTTCGATCGGTGGCGCCGGCTCCCACGAGTTCCACGTGCTGGCCGAGTCCGGCGAAGACGATATCGTTTTCAGCAACGCCTCCGACTACGCGGCGAACATCGAAAAAGCCGAAGCGGTGCCACGGGAAACCTCGCGCCCTGCGCCAACCGAAGAGCTGCGCCTGGTCGACACACCGGACACCAAAACCATCGCGGCGCTGGTGGAAAAATTCAATCTGCCGATTGAAAAGACCATCAAGACCCTGATCGTTCATGCCGAAGAAGAAGGCAAGCTGATCGCGCTGGTGATCCGTGGCGACCACGAACTGAACGAAATCAAGGCTGCCAACCAGCCAGGCGTGGCCAGCCCGCTGGTGATGGCCTCCGATGCCGAACTGCGTGATGCGATCGGCGCCGGCGCTGGCTCGCTCGGCCCGCTGAACCTGCCGCTGCCGATCATCATCGACCGCTCGGTCGCGATGATGAGCGACTTCGGCATCGGCGCGAACATCGACGACAAGCACTACTTCGGCGTGAACTGGGAGCGTGATCTGCCGATTCCGACCGTTGCCGACCTGCGCAATGTCGTTGCGGGCGACCCAAGCCCGGACGGTAAAGGCACGCTGGAAATCAAGCGCGGCATCGAAGTCGGCCACATCTTCCAGCTGGGTAACAAGTACAGCAAGGCGATGAAGTGCGAAGTGCTGGGCGAGAACGGCAAGCCGGTGACCCTGGAAATGGGCTGCTACGGCATTGGCGTATCCCGCGTGGTTGCCGCTGCGATCGAGCAGAACAACGACGCCAACGGCATCATCTGGAGCGACACGCTGGCGCCATTCCAGATCGCTCTGGTACCGCTGCGCTATGAAACCGAGCAGGTTCGCGAAGCCACCGACAAGCTGTATGCCGAACTGACGGCGGCCGGTTTCGAAGTGCTCCTGGACGATCGCGACAAGAAAACCAGCCCGGGCATCAAGTTCGCCGACATGGAGCTGATCGGCATTCCACACCGGATCGTGGTCAGCGACCGCGGCCTCGCCGAAGGCAACCTGGAATACAAGAGTCGTTCCGCAGCAGAGGCGCAAGCGCTGCCGGTGGCCGATGTTGTGTCCTTCCTTCAGGCCCGTATCCGCCGCTGAAACCAGATAGAGACGTCATGTTCAAGCGAAACACCTTAGGCCTCGGTGGCGCCGCCCTGTGCGGCGCCCTGCTGGTCAGCGGCTGCGCCAATCACATGTCGCAACGCAGCGAGCACGAAGAGCGGGTCGAGCGAAAGTTGCTCGATCACAGCCTGCAGATCGATGTCGGCGAGCCCAAGGTGCTCGAGCTGCCGCAGCGACGCGTGAAGATCAACGAGCAGAAGACCTTCGAAGTCACCGAGTTCGAAGTCACCCGCCGTTACGACCGCTACACGCCTTACCAACCCTGGCGCGAAGTCTATGAGATTCCGCTGGGCGCGGTGGCCGTGGTCGGTGGTGTAGGTGCGAACGTGGTCAACGTGTTCGCCCTCGGCAACCTGCCGGACAGCGTCACCAAGGATTGGCTGAGCTACGGTTTCGCCGGGCTCAACCCGTTCATGAACGCGCAGTCCAACGGTCGCGCGCAGCAGAACCTCGCGGGCATCGACGAAGTCCAGCGCGACAAGCGCACGGAGTATTCGAGCCTGCCATGGAGCGAGCGCCCGGTGCAGGTGAAGGCCGGCAAGCAGACGTTCGACATGACCACCGACCGCAACGGCGTGCTGCGCTTGAACCTGCTCGACAGTCCTTTCGCCGAACATGACCTCAATCATATCGGCCGCTTGCAGATCAGTGTCGAAGACGCCAAGGATGACGTGCACTCCGACTCGACACTGATGCTCAGCGGTCACCTGCGCGGCAAGTTGCTGGAAGCGCACGGGCTGATTTATGACGATCTGGAAGATGACGAGGTGAGCCAGTGGGTGCACCGGGTCAAACGCCTGTCGGAACTGGGCCTGGAAGAGGAAGCCAGCGAACTGGAACAAAGCCTGATCGAACTGACGCGCAATGATCCGGAGTTGCAGACTGAGTTTCTCAAGTCTTTGGCCAAGGATGCCGGGCGTTTAGTGGCTGATCCGGGGCCGAATTAAGCCTTGAAAGATCGCAGCCTTCGGCAGCTCCTACAGGGTGTACACCATCCCGGTGTAGGAGCTGCCGAAGGCTGCGATCTTTTGCTTTGACGATCTACCGCTCAAACAACTCCATCTGCTCAAACCCGCCGCGCAAATCCTCCAGCCTCACCCCCACTCCCAACAACCGCACCGGCTTGCCGCCGCGATTGAACGCCTGCGTCAGCAGCAACTGATAACTGCCCAGGTCCCGCCCTGCCCCGGCC
Source organism: Pseudomonas sp. RIT-PI-o (assembly GCF_001297215.1). Taxonomy (NCBI): domain Bacteria; kingdom Pseudomonadati; phylum Pseudomonadota; class Gammaproteobacteria; order Pseudomonadales; family Pseudomonadaceae; genus Pseudomonas; species Pseudomonas sp. RIT-PI-o. Next base: position 104,509 of record NZ_LHPA01000026.1, read on the forward strand.
TGTTCCAGTGTGGTCTGGGTAAAGTCATGAAATTTGACTTTGACGAACGGCTTGCCCGGTCGGTAACTGCTGTCGATCCGCGCCATGCGGTTTTTCAGGGTGTCGAGCAGCTCGGGCAATTTGTCGAGGCAGGCGCGCAAATCCGGAAGATCAACATCGTAGGTGTTTTCCACACTGATCGACTGACGCCGACTGTCGTTGTGCACCAGGCGGTCATCGATCCCACGGGCGAGATTCCACAATCGCTCGCCAAAACTGCCGAATTCGCGCACCAGCGCCAGCCTGCCCCATTCGCGCAAGTGCTGGCAGTCAACGATGCCGAGCTTGCCGAGCTTGTCGGCGGTGACCTTGCCGACGCCATGCAGCTTGCTCACGGGCAGACCGCTGACGAAATCCTCGACCTGATCCGGGGTGATCACGAACAAGCCGTTGGGTTTCTTCCAGTCGCTGGCGATCTTCGCCAGAAACTTGTTCGGCGCGACGCCAGCGGAAACGGTGATGTGCAGTTGATTGGAAACCCGGCGGCGGATGTCCTGGGCGATGCGCGTGGCGCTGCCGCCGAAATGCGCGCTGTCGGACACATCCAGGTAAGCCTCGTCGAGCGACAGCGGCTCGATCAGATCGGTGTAGTCGGCGAAGATCGTATGAATTTCCTTCGACGCTTCCCGATAAGCGTCCATGCGCGGCTTGACGATGGTCAGGTCCGGGCACAGCTTCAACGCATGCCCGGAGGCCATTGCCGAGCGCACGCCATAGGCGCGCGCTTCATAGTTGCAGGTGGCGATCACCCCGCGACGGTCCGCCGAACCACCCACCGCCAGTGGCTTGCCGGCCAGACGCGGGTCGTCGCGCATCTCGATGGCGGCGTAGAAACAGTCACAGTCGATGTGGATGATTTTTCGCTGGGTCATGTCGGAAAAAGCAACGTGGCAAGCCGGAGCGGCAGTATCTCATTGGCACCTGTATATAGCACCAGTGGTTGAATGTTCTTTTCCGACCGTAGGATATTTCCGACGAATTTATTTTCTCAATCAAGGATCGCCGCCCAATAGAGCTGAAAGCCTTGCGCGGCCTGCCCTGCGTGCCGATCACCGGATCCCGAAAAGGTCCTAAGCGCTTGAACCTCAACAGATTTATCCAGATCGAAGGTTGACACACTCGCGAACCTCTGTAGAATGCCGCCACACAGACGCGGGATGGAGCAGTCTGGTAGCTCGTCGGGCTCATAACCCGAAGGTCGTCGGTTCAAATCCGGCTCCCGCAACCAAACATCGAAAAAGGCTACTCGAAAGAGTGGCCTTTTTTGTGCGCGTCTGTTTTGTGCAACCAGCGTCGCGCGACACGGGTTGAGGAAAAACGGGATTTCTTTGGATTTCCGAAACTTAACGCGCGCCTGCGACCGTTTGCCGCGATTTCGCAGTTATTTGACCCATTCCCGGATTAGCGGTTGACACCTCGCCGTTCGCCTGTAGAATGCCGCCACACAGACGCGGGATGGAGCAGTCTGGTAGCTCGTCGGGCTCATAACCCGAAGGTCGTCGGTTCAAATCCGGCTCCCGCAACCAAACATCAAAAAAGGCTACTCGAAAGAGTGGCCTTTTTTGTATCTGTCGAAAAAGTCCTTTCGCAACAATGATCTGTCACTGTGCAGTGAACCGCTGGGGATCATCAGAAGTGCTGTGTTGCGACTATGCTTGAGTCGCAGACAGGCTTTCTGCAATCCAGGAACTGCCCTCGCCGATGCCCGACGAGAGGCGTAGTATTTTGTGATTATTTTTTTCTACAGGGATTGGTAACTTGGCTGGATACCTCCATCCTGTCGCGCACAATCCAAGAGGTGATTGATGCGCGCCAACTCGTCTGATCCACAAGACACCGTTACAGCAGAACAACCGATCAAACCCCAGCGTTTGCGCTGGCTGGATCGGTTAAGCAAATACCGTCAACCGATCGGTCTGGCGGTGACGTTGCTGCTGTTTGCCATTGCCCTGATTGCCTGCCGCCATCTGCTCGCCGAGCTCGATCTCGACGCGTTGCATGACTCGATTCTCGACGTACCGAAACCGGCCCTGCTCGGCGCCATCGGCGCGACCGTGATCGGTTTCATCATTCTGCTCGGCTATGAATGGTCGGCCAGCCGCTACGCTGGCGTGAAGCTGCCGCCGCGCACGCTCGCCCTCGGCGGCTTCACCGCGTTTGCGATCGGCAATGCGATTGGCCTGTCGCTGCTGTCCGGCGGCTCGGTTCGTTATCGTTTATATGCGCGATTGGGTGTCGGTGCGTCAGAAGTTGCGCACATGACGCTGTTCGCCAGCCTCTCGCTGGGCTGCGCATTGCCGCCGCTGGCTGCGCTGGCAACGTTGAGCAATTTGCCCGCTGCCTCGCAAGCGCTGGGACTGTCCGAAGTCTTGCTTGGTTCGGTCGCCGCCGCCGTACTGATCCTCGGTGCAGTGTTGGCGATAGGCATCTATCGCCGTCGTCTGCCGGAACAACCCTACCCCGACAATCTGCTGGTTCGCGCCGGTCGGCGGACATTGCGCCTGCCGGGTCGACGCCTGACCCTTCTGCAACTGCTGATCACCGCTCTCGACGTCGCGGCTGCCGCCACCGTTCTCTACTTGTTGCTGCCGGAAGCGCCGCCGTTTGCGCCATTCCTGCTGGTCTACCTGTTGGCGCTGGCCGCGGGCGTGCTCAGTCATGTGCCGGGCGGCGTTGGCGTGTTCGAAGCGATTCTGCTTGCCGCGTTTGCCGATAAGCTCGGCGCCGCGCCGCTGGCCGCTGCCCTGCTGCTCTATCGCCTGATCTACGTGGTGTTGCCGCTGCTGGTCGCCTGCGTGTTGCTGCTGATCAACGAAGGCCAGCGCCTGTTTCAGACCCAGACCATGCGCGCCGCGTCCGGTCTGGCGGCGCCGATTCTGGCGGTGCTGGTGTTCCTGTCGGGCGTGGTGCTGCTGTTTTCCGGCGCGACCCCGGAGATCGACACGCGCCTGGAGCACATCGGTTTTCTGATCCCGCATCGATTGGTCGACGCCTCACACTTCGGCGCCAGCCTGATTGGCGTTTTGTGCCTGTTGCTCGCCCAAGGCCTGCGTCGGCGCCTGTCGGCGGCGTGGATGCTGACTACCATTCTGCTGCTGGTCGGCGCCCTGCTTTCGCTGCTCAAAGGCTTCGATTGGGAAGAAGCCACGCTGATGACACTGACGGCGGCACTGCTGGGTGTGTTCCGCCGCTCCTTCTACCGCCCGAGCCGTTTGACCGAGCTGCCGTTCTCGCCGCTGTATCTGGTCGCCAGCCTGTGCGTGCTGGGGGCCTCGGCCTGGTTGCTGCTGTTCGCCTATCAGGACGTGCCCTACAGCCATCAACTGTGGTGGCAGTTCACCCTCGACGCTGACGCGCCGCGCGGCCTGCGCTCGCTGCTCGGCGCGGCGGTGTTGCTGGTGATCATCTCCCTGACCTGGCTGCTGCGCACCGCGCGCCCGGTGATTCATTTGCCGACGCCGGACGAACTCGACCGCGCAGCGAAAATCCTCATGGCCTCGTCGCAACCCGATGGCGGCCTCGCGCTGACCGGTGACAAAGCGCTGCTGTTTCATCCCAACGACGAGGCGTTTCTGATGTACGCCCGGCGTGGCCGCAGTCTGGTGGCGCTGTACGACCCGATCGGGCCGAGCCAGCAACGCGCGGAAATGATCTGGCAGTTCCGCGACCTCTGCGACATCCACCACACCCGCCCCGTGTTCTATCAAGTGCGCGCGGAAAATCTGCCGTACTACATGGACATCGGCCTGACCGCGATCAAACTCGGCGAAGAAGCCCGGGTCGATCTGCAACGCTTCGATCTGGAAGCCAAGGGCAAGGAGATGAAAGACCTGCGCTACACCTGGAACCGTGGCACCCGCGACGGTCTGTCGCTGGAAATCCATGAGCCGGGTCAGGCGCCGATGGATGAGCTGAAGGTCATTTCCGATGCCTGGTTGACCGGCAAGAACGTGCGCGAGAAAGGCTTCTCCCTCGGCCGTTTCAGCGACGATTACCTGAAGCATTTCCGCATCGCGGTGATTCGCTTCGAAGGCCGTCCGGTGGCGTTCGCCAATCTGCTTGAGACTTACAGTCACGATCTGGCCAGTCTCGACCTGATGCGCGCGCACCCGGAAGCGCCGAAGCTGACCATGGAATTCATGATGGTCGGCCTGATTCAACACTATAAGAGTCACGGATACGCGCGCTTCAGCCTGGGCATGGTGCCGTTGTCGGGGTTGCAACCCCGCCGTGGTGCGCCACTGACCCAGCGTCTGGGCTCGATGGTTTTCCGCCGTGGTGAGCAGCTGTACAACTTCCAAGGCTTGCGCCGCTTCAAAGACAAGTTCCAGCCTGACTGGGAACCCCGTTATATGGCCGTGCCCGCCGGACTCGATCCGCTCGTGGCGCTGGCCGACACTGCTGCCCTGATCGCGGGCGGCTTGACTGGATTGGTGAAACGCTGATGATTCAACGCTCCCTGAAGTACATCCTGGCCGCACTGATTGTGCTGGCCGTGATTGCCGGCGGCGGTTACTGGTACCTCAAACGCCCGGCACCGGAACCGACCGTCGAACAGCTCAAACCCGCCGATGGCGCGGCCATGACCCGGGTGATTCCGGGCAGCAAGCCGAAGGCTCAGGTGTTGGTGGCTGTCACCGACGAACAGAAGCTCTCCGAAAAACAACTGACCACCCTCAGCCGCAGCGCTTCGGCGCAGATCGTTCAGGTGATTCTGCCCAAGGACTGCCTGCTGCAGAGCCGCGCACTGCAATCGGGCCTGCGCGAACTGAACGGCCCGGCCACTCTGGTCAGCGGCATCGGCCCGGGCGCCGTGCTGGCGTGGCGCTGGCTGGCGGAACAGAAAGACGACAAGGCCCAGGCCATCTCCGTCGATCTGGCCCTGGAAAAGCCCGGCTGCACCCACCTGCTGCCAAAATCCGCCGCCCACGGCCACTGGCTGGTGGCGTGGAACGACAACCCGGACGACGCCAGCGCAGGTTTCGTCCGCGATCAGCCGAACGCCGAAACCAGCATCAGCGACTACGACATCAACCTGCCGCAAGTGCTGAACAACGAACTGCGCAAAATCCTCGTCGGCGGCGACAAGGCCAACGGCGGCCTGGCGATCCCGGTCGTGGAAGTTCCGGCCGGTCAGGCCAACGACACCGTGACCCTGTTCCTTTCCGGTGACGGCGGCTGGCGCGACCTCGACCGCGACGTCGCCGGGGAAATGGCCAAGATCGGCTACCCGGTGGTCGGCATCGACACCCTGCGCTACTACTGGCAGCACAAGAGCCCGGAACAAAGCGCCCTCGACCTCACCGAACTGATGCAGCACTACCGGCAGAAATGGGGCACCAAGCGCTTCATCCTCACCGGCTACTCGTTCGGCGCGGACGTCCTGCCAGCGATCTACAACCGCCTGCCAGAGAACGAACAGCAGCGCGTCGACGCGATCATCCTGCTCGCCTTCGCCCGCACCGGCAGCTTCGAAATCGAAGTCGAAGGCTGGCTCGGCAACGCCGGCAAAGAAGCCGCCACCGGCCCGGAAATGGCCAAGCTGCCAGCGGCCAAGGTTGTGTGCATCTATGGTGAAGAAGAGGCGGATGAGAGTGGCTGCACCGACAAGACTGCCGTTGGCGAAGCAGTGAAACTGCCCGGCGGACATCACTTTGATGAAAACTACCCGGCGCTGGCCAAGCGCTTGGTGGAGCTGATTCAGAAGCGCCAGAGCAAGGATTCGGTCGCCGAAGAGTGATCTGAGCCGCCGACTACAAAAGCCCCCGCCATCTCACAATAGCGGGGGCTTTTTACATTTGCGTGGATCACCCCAATCCCCTGTAGGAGTGAGCCTGCTCGCGATAGCGGAGTGTCAGCCACCTATTTGCCAACTGACACACCGCTATCGCGAGCAGGCTCACTCCTACAGGGAAACAAGTGTCCGACGTTTAGTTTCGTTTACGTCTGGTCTCGCAATATCAGATGACGCCCACAGACCTTGTAGGCAAACTCCGAAACTCGTGTTCGGGCGCTTTGCCGCTCTATTGCGCTGTTTTTTGACGGGATACTCTCCGGACGTCGCTGACCCATTCAGCGATCGGGCTTGGTAACCCGGTGGAATAAGGCGCAACAGCGCACCCGACACGACTCAGGCGAAATCCCGTCCGAGCCCCTGTGTTATGGCAGCTGTGTGTGGGACGCTTTCGAGCGTGCCGGTTTCCTTGGTTCCCCGGTTTACCAACCTGCGCACAGCTGCCACCCATTCGCTTGGTATCGGATGCGGCAGCTCTCGAAATCAAGGGAACTGACAATGAACAATCAATCTGATCTTAAAACCATCGGCTTCACCCCTTTCCTCTATAACTCGGATCAAGCGTTCTTCAACGTCCGCTCCGGCATCCCGATCATCAATGCCTTGTCCCAATCCTCCGACCTGCTATCCCTCGCCAAATCCTTCGCAGAAGACGCAGCTTTCAACAGAGACACCGACCGCCATGCCTGGGCCGCGCATTACCTGACAGTGATGGGCAAAGCCTTGATTGATGATGTAATTCAGGCGTTGATGCCACGACCTGCGCGTACGAAGACCGAGTCTGAATCAGAGATGCCTGAAAGCTTGTAGAGGTTTGCAGATCAAAAGATCGCAGCCTTCGGCAGCTCCTACATGGAATGCGAAACCTGTAGGAGCTGCCGAAGGCTGCGATCTTTTGATCTGAAGTTGCCGCCCACAAAAAAGCCCCCGCCAGCTATAAAGCTACCGGGGGCTTTTGAGTTGCGGCGGGGCTTACATCTCCACCTGCGTTCCCAACTCAATCACCCGGTTCAACGGCAAATTAAAGAACCGCAGATTGCCATTGGCATTCTTCAACATGAACGCAAACAGCGCCTCACGCCAACGCGCCATGCCCTCGAGTTTCGAGGCGATCACCGTCTCGCGACTGAGGAAGTAAGTGGTACGCATCGGGCTGAAGTCGAGGTCTTCGAGATGACACAGCTTCAGCGCCTGCGGTACGTCCGGCTCATCAGTGAAGCCGAAGTGCAGGATCACCCGGAAGAAGCCTTCACCGTGCGCTTCCACTTCGAAGCGCCGCGATGGCGGTACGCGAGGGATGTCTTCGTAGACCACGGTCAGCAACACCACCTGCTCATGCAGCACCTGGTTATGCAGCAGGTTGTGCAACAGCGCGTGCGGCACGGCATCGGAGCGGGCAGTGAGGAACACCGCCGTGCCCTGTACGCGATGCGGGGGTTGTACGCGGATGCTGCTGATGAAGATCGGCAGCGGCAGCGCGCCTTCGTCGAGGCGTTCGACCAGCAGTTGTTTGCCGCGCTTCCAGGTGGTCATCAGCACGAACAGGGCGATACCGGCGATCACCGGGAAGGCGCCGCCCTGAACGATCTTCGGCACGTTGGCGGCGAAGTACAGGCCGTCCACCAGCAGGAAGCCAAGCAGCACCGGTACCGCAAGAATCGGTGGCCATTTCCACAGCAGCAGCATGACCGCCGACACCAGAATGGTGGTCATCAGCATGGTGCCGGTCACCGCCACGCCATAAGCCGAGGCCAGTGCGCCAGAGGATTCGAAGCCGATCACCAGCAGTACCACGCCGACCATCAGCGCCCAGTTCACCGCGCCGATGTAGATCTGGCCCTGCTCGTCGCTGGAGGTGTGCTGGATGTACATGCGCGGGATGTAGCCGAGCTGGATCGCCTGACGGGTCAGGGAGAATGCGCCGGAAATCACCGCTTGCGAGGCGATCACCGTGGCCAGTGTCGACAGGCCGACCAGCGGAATCAGCGCCCAGCTCGGTGCCAGCAGATAGAACGGGTTGCGCGCGGCGTCAGGATTTTCCAGCAGCAACGCACCCTGGCCAAAGTAATTCAGCACCAGCGCCGGCAGCACCAGCAAGAACCAGGCGCGAGCGATCGGCTTGCGGCCGAAGTGACCCATGTCGGCGTACAGCGCTTCGGCGCCGGTCAGCGCCAGCACCACGGCGCCGAGAATCGCCACGCCCATGCCCGGATGCACGATGAAGAAATTCACCGCCCACATCGGATTGATTGCGTGCAGCACTTCCGGGGTATGGCTGATGCCGTACACGCCGAGGGCGCCGAGGACGACAAACCAGGTGACCATGATCGGCCCGAACAGGATGCCGATCCGCGCGGTACCGTGGCGCTGGATCAGAAACAACGCGACCAGCACGACCAGGGACAGCGGCACCACCCAGTGATCAATGCCGTCGAACGCCAGGCCGAGGCCTTCGATCGCTGATAACACGGAGATAGCCGGGGTGATCATGCTGTCGCCGTAGAACAGCGCCGCGCCGATCAGCCCGCAGACCACCAGCAACGTACGCAGGCGCTTGCGCCCCGCCGCTGCCCGCCGTGCCAGTGCGGTGAGGGCCATGATGCCGCCCTCGCCCTGGTTGTCGGCGCGCAGCACGAACATCATGTACTTGATCGAGACCACCCAGATTAGCGACCAGAAGATCAACGACAGAATGCCGAGTACGCCGTCGTGATTGACCGGCACACCGTATCCGCCGGAAAACACTTCCTTGAGGGTGTACAACGGGCTCGTGCCGATGTCGCCATAAACCACCCCGACCGCCGCGACCAGCATGCTCAGCGGTCTGCTCGCCGAACCCTCGGCGCCCGCCGCATGACTACTTGCCTGACCCATCCAACACTCCTGATCTCGATACCGGCTTCTTAGAAGGAAGCACTATGCTTTGTATTGCAGCATGCGCTGTTTTACCTGTTGTTACAGACCAATGATTGACTGCAAGAAATCGGTAAAGCTCAACGGCGCGAAGCATAGCGCAGCACTCGTCGTATTTCCCCGTATAAAGCTGGTCAAGTGCGTTGCCCGCCGCTAGAATTGCGCACTTTTTGATCAGAGGCGCGCCCTAAGCGCCCATCCGTCGGTTTGCGCATCAAGCAAGCGACGTCACAAAACACCGAGGTTAGACATGTCCACCACTCCTGCGCCGGCCAATCCCAAGGTTGGCTTTGTATCTCTGGGTTGCCCGAAAGCACTGGTCGACTCCGAGCGCATCCTGACCCAGCTGCGCATGGAAGGTTATGACGTGGTGTCCACTTATCAGGACGCCGACGTTGTAGTCGTCAACACCTGCGGTTTCATCGATTCGGCCAAGGCCGAGTCGCTGGAAGTGATCGGCGAAGCGATCAAGGAAAACGGCAAGGTCATCGTTACTGGCTGCATGGGCGTGGAAGAAGGCAATATCCGCGACGTGCACCCGAGCGTGCTCGCCGTGACCGGTCCGCAGCAGTACGAGCAAGTGGTCAACGCCGTGCACGAAGTGGTGCCGCCGCGTCAGGATCACAACCCGCTGATCGACCTGGTGCCGCCACAAGGCATCAAGCTGACCCCGCGCCACTACGCGTACCTGAAGATTTCCGAAGGCTGCAACCACAGCTGCTCGTTCTGCATCATCCCGTCGATGCGCGGCAAACTGGTCAGCCGTCCGGTGGGTGACGTGCTCGACGAAGCTCAGCGCCTGGTCAAATCCGGCGTTAAAGAGTTGCTGGTCATTTCGCAAGACACCAGCGCCTACGGCGTTGACGTTAAATACCGCACTGGCTTCTGGAACGGCGCGCCGGTGAAAACCCGCATGACCGAACTGTGCGAAGCCTTGAGCACGCTGGGCGTCTGGGTCCGCTTGCACTACGTTTACCCGTACCCGCACGTCGACGAGCTGATCCCGCTGATGGCCGCCGGGAAGATCCTGCCGTACCTGGACATCCCGTTCCAGCACGCCAGCCCGAAAGTCCTGAAGTCGATGAAACGCCCGGCGTTCGAAGACAAGACCCTGGCGCGGATCAAGAACTGGCGCGAGATCTGTCCGGACCTGATCATCCGTTCGACCTTCATCGTCGGCTTCCCGGGCGAAACCGAAGAAGACTTCCAGTACCTGCTGAACTGGCTGACCGAAGCCCAGCTCGACCGCGTCGGGTGCTTCCAGTACTCGCCGGTGGATGGCGCGCCGGCCAACGATCTGGATCTGGAGATTGTTCCGGACGAGGTCAAGCAGGATCGTTGGGAGCGCTTCATGGCGCACCAGCAGGCGATCAGCTCGGCCCGTCTGCAAATGCGCATTGGTCGCGAGATCGAAGTGCTGGTGGACGAAGTCGACGAGCAAGGCGCGGTCGGCCGCTGCTTCTTCGATGCGCCGGAGATCGATGGCAACGTATTTATCGACAATGGCAGCAATCTGAAACCGGGCGACAAGGTCTGGTGCAAGGTGACTGACGCTGACGAATACGATTTGTGGGCTGAGCAGATCTGATCTGAAGATCAAAAGCCCCTCACCCTAGCCCTCTCCCAGAGGGAGAGGGGACTGATTGAGGTGTTCTCGCGAGCTTCACCGACCTGAACCATCCAGTCGAACTCAGGTTTTGAACAGCACAAAGATCAGCTCCCTTCCCCCTCGCCCCCTTGGGGGAGAGGGTTGGGGTGAGGGGGAGAGCTCTTGCCGGCGACAGAAATAGCCAGCCAGACACCGCAACAAAAACAAAAAGCCCCGCTCTTTTTACAAGATGCGGGGCTTTTTTGCGGCTATCGTTTAGCGGGGGACGGACTCCCTTGAAACGTACAAGAGGCACACGCACATGCGTCAGCATTCGGTCATTCACACACCGAAAATCAGCGATTACCAAGAACTGACCCGGGTCTGGGAGGCCTCGGTCCGGGCGACTCATCAATTCCTGCCGGACAGCTACATCGAGCTGCTGCGCAATCTGGTGCTTACCCGTTATCTCGATGCGGTGATGCTGATCTGTACCAAAGACGCCCAGCAGCGCATCACCGGGTTTGCCGGAGTGGCGGCGGGCAAGATTGAAATGCTGTTCATCGATCCCGATCATCGTGGCCGTGGTTTAGGTAAACAGCTGCTTAAATATGCGATCGAACGGCTGAACGCCGATGAACTCGACGTCAACGAACAGAACCCACAGGCGCTGGGGTTTTACGAGAAACAGGGCTTCGAGGTGATCGGACGCTCCGAGGTCGACGGCATGGGCCAGCCCTACCCGTTGCTGCATATGCGCCTGCGGCAGTCCCAGCAGCGCTCAGGCAACGGCTGACACACCACAACCCTGTAGGAGTGAGCCTGCTCGCGATAGCGCCAGACCAGCCGACAACAATACTGAATGTCATAAAGCAATCGCGAGCAGGCTCACTCCTACAAATAACGATACCGAAATGGAACCGGGCTTAACCGCTTCCACACAGGTACAATGCCCACCCCTTTTTTGTTACGGCCCTGTCATGACTGACCCGATTCGCCTCTCCAAACGCCTCATCGAACTGGTCGGTTGCTCCCGCCGGGAGGCCGAGCTGTTCATTGAGGGCGGCTGGGTTACCGTGGACGGCGAAGTCATCGATGAGCCGCAATTCAAGGTTGGCGATCAAAAGGTCGAACTCGACAAGGACGCCAAGGCCACCGCGCCGGAGCCGGTGACCATCCTGCTCAACGCCCCCGCCGGCATGGATGTCGACAGCGCCATGCAGTCGCTCAGCGCCGAAACCCTCAGCGAAGAGCACCGCTACGGCAAGCGACCGTTGCGCGGACATTTCCTGCGGCTCACCGCCAGCGCCGACCTGCAGCCCAAGGCCAGCGGCCTGCTGGTGTTCACCCAGGACTGGAAAATCCTGCGCAAACTCACTGCCGACGCCGCGAAGATCGAGCAGGAATACATTGTTGAAGTAGAGGGTGAGATGGCTGCCCACGGCCTCAATCGCCTGCAGCACGGCCTGACCCACAAGGGCAAGGAGCTGCCACCGGTCAAGGCCAGCTGGCAAAACGAAAACCGTCTGCGCTTCGCCATGAAAAACCCGCAGCCGGGAATCATCGCGCAGTTCTGCGAGGCGGTCGGTCTGAAGGTCATCGGCATCCGCCGCATCCGCATCGGCGGCGTCTCGATCGGCAAGGTCCCGCTCGGCCAATGGCGCTACCTGTCCGGCAAAGAGAAGTTCTGACACTTCCACCGCCGTCCCACATTCCGGCAGCGCTCGCGAGCGCTGCCCACAACGCATCAGGAATACCGACATGGTTCATAACGACGTACTGCGCAGCGTGCGCTACATGCTCGACATCAGCGACAAGAAAGTCGTCGAGATCATCAAGCTCGGCGGCCTCGACGTCACGCTCGCCGATGTAATCACCTGGCTGGACAAGAAAGAAGAAGACGAAGAAGGTTTCGTGCGCTGCCCCGACGAAGTCATCGCCCACTTCCTTGATGGCCTGGTGATCTTCAAACGCGGCAAGGACGAAAGCCGTCCGCCGCAGCCGATCGAAGTGCCGGTGACCAACAACATCATTCTGAAAAAGCTGCGCGTGGCCTTCGAACTGAAAGAAGACGACATGCACGCGATTCTCAAGGCCGCCGAGTTTCCGGTGTCCAAGCCTGAACTGAGCGCGCTGTTCCGCAAGGTTGGCCACACCAACTATCGCCCGTGCGGCGACCAATTGCTGCGTAACTTTCTCAAAGGGCTCACGCTGCGCGTTCGCCCGGCCTGATGCCCTTTTGCGGTGGCGACTGATGGTCGCCACCGCAGCGCATAACCGCTCATTCCCTCTGAAAATAGTGGCTCCGCTTTTCGCGGCTGGCGACTAGGGTGTATTGATCCCTAATCTTCAGGACTCGCCATGCATCCCTACTTTTCCCTGCAAGGCCGCACCGCTCTGGTGACCGGCGGCACCCGTGGTATCGGCAAAATGATCGCCAGGGCCTTTGTCGAGGCCGGCGCCCGTGTCTACGTCTGCTCTCGCGACGCTGAAGCCTGCCATCAAACGGCTGAAGAACTCAGCGCCTTGGGCCAGTGCCACGGCGTGGCGGCGAACCTGGCGACGGAAGAAGGTGTGCAGGAGCTGGCTGCGCGCCTGGGGGAGCAGATCACTCATCTGGACATTCTGGTGAATAACGCCGGCACCACCTGGGGGGCGCCGCTGGAGAGCTACCCGGTCAAGGGCTGGGAGAAAGTCATGCAGCTCAACGTAACCTCGGTGTTCAGTTGCATCCAGCAGTTTCTGCCGTTGCTGCGCAAGGCTGGCTCGGCGGCGAATCCGGCGCGGATCATCAATATCGGTTCGGTGGCGGGAATTTCGTCGTTTGGCGAGCAGGCTTACGCCTATGGGCCGAGCAAAGCCGCGCTGCATCAGCTGTCGCGAATTCTCGCCCGGGAACTGGTGAGCCAGCACATCAACGTCAACGTGATTGCGCCGGGGCGCTTTCCGAGCAGGATGACGCAGCACATTGGTAATGATGAGCAGGCGTTGGCTGAGGACACGGCACTGATTCCGATGAAGCGCTGGGGGCGTGAAGAGGAGATGGCGGCGCTGGCGATCAGCTTGGCGAGCACGGCGGGGGCCTACATGACGGGGAATATCATTCCGCTGGATGGTGGGTTCAGCCTCTAAGATCGGCGGTGACGCTATCGCGAGCAGGCTCACTCCTACAGGGATTTTCAGCGAGCACAGATTTTGTGTACACCCATGACCCTGTAGGAGTGAGCCTGCTCGCGATGGCGTCAGCCCAGTCGCCACCTGCCATAAGGTCTGCCGGGTTATCATGCCCGCCCTACCCCGCTTCGATCCCAAACCATGACCTACAGCGTTTCCCCCATCGGCTTCGTGCGCTCCTGCTTCAAGGAGAAGTTCGCCATTCCTCGCCAGCCCCAACTGGCCCCGGCTGCCCGGGGCGTGCTGGAGCTGGTCGCACCGTTCGATCAGGGTGACGCCGTGCAGGGCCTGGAACAGGTCAGCCACGTCTGGCTGTTGTTCCTGTTTCATCAAGCCCTGGAAGAAAAGCCGCGCCTGAAGGTGCGTCCGCCCCGGCTGGGCGGCAACAAGTCGATGGGCGTATTCGCCACCCGCGCCACACACCGACCGAACGGCATCGGTCAGTCGGTGGTGAAGCTGGACAAGGTTGAAGCCCATCGGTTGTTCATTTCCGGGATCGATTTGCTCGACGGGACCCCGGTGCTGGATATCAAGCCGTATGTGCCATACGCCGATATCATCCCGGGGGCGACCAACCACATCGCCAGCGCGGCGCCGCACTTGATCGATGTGCAGTGGACGGATTCGGCGCTGCAACAGGCGCACATACACGCACAGCGCCTCGACGAGCCGTTGGTTGCGTTGATTGAACAGTGTCTGGCGCAGGATCCACGTCCGGCGTATCAGACACCGGCGCCGGAACGGGAATATGGCGCGCAGTTCTGGGATCTGGACGTGCGCTGGCATTACCCGACGCCTGCGCAGATTTGCGTGCTGGAAGTCATCCCGGCTGGCGAATGACACCCGCAAACGAAAAAGCCCGCGCTGCCTTCTCAGGCTACGCGGGCTTTTTGCTTTTCTGTAGGAGTGAGCCTGCTCGCGATTTCGGTGGATCAGTCAAGATGGATTTCGACTGACGCGGCCCTATCGCGAGCAGGCTCACTCCTACAAGGGGTGTTATTTTTCGACGAACGCACGCTCGATCAGATAATCACCCGGCTCGCGCATCCGCGCCGAGATCTTCAGGCCGAAGCTGTCGAGCACTTCGCTGGTCTCGTCGAGCATGCTCGGGCTGCCGCAGATCATCGCGCGGTCGTCCTGCGGGTTAATCGGTGGCAGGCCGATGTCGCTGAACAGCTTGCCGCTGCGCATCAAGTCGGTCAGGCGGCCCTGATTCTCGAACGGCTCGCGGGTCACGGTCGGGTAGTAGATCAACTTGTCACGCAGCGCTTCGCCGAAGAACTCGTTCTGCGGCAGGTGCTCGGTGATGAATTCGCGGTAGGCGACTTCGTTGACGTAACGCACGCCGTGAACCAGGATCACTTTTTCAAAGCGCTCGTAGGTTTCCGGGTCCTGAATGACGCTCATGAACGGCGCCAGACCGGTGCCGGTGCTCAGCAGGTACAAGTGCTTGCCCGGGTTCAGGTCATCAAGAACCAGCGTGCCGGTAGGCTTCTTCGAGATGATGATCTCGTCGCCTTCCTTCAAATGCTGCAGCTGGGAGGTCAGCGGACCGTCCTGTACCTTGATGCTGAAGAACTCGAGATGCTCTTCCCAGTTCGGGCTGGCGATCGAGTAAGCGCGCATAAGCGGGCGGCCGTTGGGTTGTTGCAGGCCGATCATCACGAACTGACCGTTCTCGAAGCGCAGGCCCGGATCGCGGGTGCACTTGAAGCTGAACAGAGTGTCGTTCCAGTGATGAACACTGAGGACACGCTCGTGGTTCATGTTGCTCATGTACGTTTGACTCCTGGAGATTGGTCTGCGCGGCTCGATGAGGCTTAACGTGCGCAATTGCATCGCATTCTAATAGCGACGACAATATCTGTTAACTGGATTATTAAGATAAGGGTTATCGGTTATATCGATATGCGATTTACTCTCCGTCAACTGCAAGTCTTCGTCGCCGTCGCCCAGCAGGAAAGCGTATCCCGTGCTGCGGGTCTGCTCAACCTCTCGCAATCGGCGGCCAGCACTTCGATCACCGAGCTCGAGCGCCAGTCCAGCTGCCAGCTGTTCGACCGCGCCGGTAAGCGCCTGAGTCTCAACGCCCTCGGTAAACAGCTGTTGCCGCAAGCGGTGGCCCTGCTCGATCAGGCCAAGGAAATCGAAGACCTGCTCAACGGCAAATCCGGTTTCGGCTCTTTATCAGTGGGGGCGACGCTGACCATTGGCAACTATCTGGCAACCCTGCTGATCGGCAGTTTCATGCAGCGCCACCCCGAAAGTCAGGTCAAGCTGCACGTGCAGAACACTGCCAATATCGTGCAACAAGTCGCGCATTACGAAATTGATCTGGGTCTGATTGAGGGCGATTGCAGCCATCCCGACATCGAAGTGCAGAGCTGGGTCGAAGATGAGCTGGTGGTGTTCTGCGCGCCACAGCATCCGTTGGCCAAGCGCGGCAGTGCGACAATGGAAGAGCTGACCCACGAGGCGTGGATTCTGCGGGAACAGGGTTCCGGCACGCGCCTGACCTTCGATCAAGCCATGCGCCACCACCGCAGTGCGCTGAACATTCGGCTGGAGCTGGAACACACTGAAGCGATCAAACGCGCGGTGGAGTCAGGGCTGGGGATTGGCTGTATCTCGCGGCTGGCGCTGCGCGATGCCTTCCGCCGCGGCAGCCTGGTGCCGGTCGAGACGCCGGATCTGGACCTCGCCCGGCAGTTCTATTTCATCTGGCATAAACAGAAGTACCAGACCTCGGCCATGCGCGAGTTTCTCGACCTGTGCCGCGCGTTTACCGCCGGGGTGCAGCGCAGCGACGAGATCGTCTTGCCGACCATCGCTTAAAGCAGAATCACCGCCCACACCAGCGCGATCATGCTCAATGCCACGAACTGCGCGGCGCTGCCCATGTCCTTGGCATTTTTCGACAGCGGATGCAGTTCCAGCGAGATACGGTCAATGGCCGCTTCCACCGCCGAATTGAGCAGCTCGACAATCAGCGCCAGCAAGCAAACCGCGATCAACACGGCCTGCTCGACTCGGCTGACATTGAGGAAGAATGTCAGCGGAATCAGCACCACGTTGAGCAGCACCAATTGGCGGAACGCTGCTTCGCCGGTGAAGGCGGCACGCAAGCCGTCAAGCGAATAGCCGGACGCGTTGAGGATGCGTTTCAGGCCGGTCTGGCCCTTGAAAGGTGACATAAAGAAGAAACCAACCAAAAAGGAGTGGGGAAGCTAGATCAACGAAAGTCAAAAAAGCGTGAAACAGCCAGTCATCACTGGCTCGGAATTGACTCAAGTTGTTGCAGCAGTAAAGCCGCTTGCGTGCGAGTGCGCACATTCAATTTGCGAAAGATCGCCGTGACGTGAGCCTTGATGGTCGCTTCCGACACGCTCAACTCGTAGGCGATCTGCTTGTTCAGCAGGCCTTCGCAGACCATGGTCAGCACGCGGAACTGTTGCGGCGTCAGGCTGGCCAGACCATCGCTGGCGGCTTTCGCCTCATCCGACACGCTCACCGCTTCGAAGGCTTGCGGCGGCCAGAACACATCGCCATCAAGCACTTTGCGCACCGCTTGCTGGATCACGTTCAAGTCG
Source organism: Pseudomonas sp. RIT-PI-o (assembly GCF_001297215.1). NCBI lineage: Bacteria > Pseudomonadati > Pseudomonadota > Gammaproteobacteria > Pseudomonadales > Pseudomonadaceae > Pseudomonas > Pseudomonas sp. RIT-PI-o. The sequence continues at coordinate 121,607 of NZ_LHPA01000026.1, forward strand.
CTGGACTTGGGAATAAAGCCGCTGGCACCAAATTCGCGGGACTTGACCATCACCGAAGCTTCTTCCTGGGCCGAGACCATCACCACCGGAATCTGCGGATACTGTCCGCGCAGCATGACCAACCCGGAAAACCCGAAAGCGCCGGGCATGTTCAGATCCAGCAGGACCAGGTCCCAGTCAGACTTTTCGGTCAGGCGTGCTTCCAGTTCGGCGATGCTCGCCACTTCCACCAGCCGAACATCCGGGCCAAGGCCCAGCGTCACCGCTTGATGCAGGGCACTACGAAACAATGGGTGATCATCGGCAATCAGGATGTCGTATGTGGCCATTTTTCAAATGATCCTGTTTTTGATGGCAGACCCGGTGCATTCCGGTCTGGCCAAAACAACTCAAGATGTCGCGTTTGAAGCGATATCCACAGGGGCACGTTCAACGCCAATCAACTGCAAAAACGGCGTTTCAAACCTTGGCCGCACCCTAATCGGCGCCAAGCATGCCCAGCGAAGCCAGGGTGGTCAAGCAAGATGGCCAGCGCTGTCGACAGTATGGGCCACTATCGGGCCAACTCCGGCTGCGGCTTTCGTATATAAGGCAACAACTCGGCGTGAGCGGCAGTTGATTCATTCACGTCCAGTTGCTGCTTGGCACCCAGGTAATGCTGGCTGAACACATCGAAGTAGGCGTCCAGTGCCGATGCGGCATCGCTGTCGCCGGCCAGTTCCAGACACAGCGCGGCGACTTCAGCGGTACACAAATGCTCGCTGCGAGTCGAGCGGCGCAAGCGATAGCGCGAGAGTTTGTCGGGCAGCAGACTGAGAATCGGCAAACGATCGAAATACGGACTCTTGCGGAAAATCTTGCGCGCTTCGGTCCAGGTCGCATCGAGCAGAATGAACAACGGACGCTTGCTGCTATCGACGCTCACCGTGTTGGTTACCCGCGACGGCTCGACATATTCACCCGGAAACACCAGATACGGCTGCCATTGCGGATCGTTGAGCAATGCGAGCATATGCGGGTCAGGCTCGGTGCGCGACCAGATAAACGCGTGGTTGTCGCGCACCACGTCGGCAATCAGCCAGCCGGTGTTGCTGGGCTTGAACACTTCCTTGCCGGTCATGATCAGGCACACGCCGGAACGGGTGTCGACGCTCGGCCGCCACGCGCACAGGCAATGGCTGATGATCACTCGGCAATCACGGCAGCGCTCGGAGCGAAACCCGCGCGCCTGAATCGGCTTGATGCCTTCATCTTCGCGCTGATCGCGCAGGCGGGCCACGGCGTTGGGGGCATGGTTCATCGCAGGCGACACCGGCAGACAGGGAAACTCGACACGAACGACACTCGGCAGGGCAATAAAGGCCGGCAGTTTACCAGAGCGACGGCTACAAGCCTGTACCGTCCAGACCGGCTCCCCTATAATTCGCCGCCACTGAACGCACCGCCCCGTGACGGGTCGAACCACCAGTCACCGAATCAGGAGAGTTTCATGCTGCGCCTTATCGTTCCCACCGCTGCCATTCTGCTGGCGTCGTCCTTTACTGCTCAGGCTGCGTCCCTGAGTGAGCAGAATCTGAACCGAGAGCTGCGCAACGTCGCCGCCCAAAGCAGCGTCGGCACGCCACGGGCGATCAATGAAGACATTCTTGATCAAGGCTACACCGTCGAAGGCACGCAGCTGATCAACCATCTGAGCGTGCAGAAGAGCCACGCCGACAAGATGCGCGCCGATCCCAAGGCTGTGTACTTCCAGTTGGGCGCGTCGGTCTGCAATAACCCGTCGTACCGCAAGCTGATGGCCAAGGGCGCGATCATGCGTTACGACTTCACCGAAGTGAAAACCAACAAAGCGATCGGCTCGGCGAGCTATCAGGAATCCGATTGCCCGAAAACTGCGCCCGCCAAGAAAAAGTAATCAGCGTGAAGCGTTAGCGCGCCGCTGTTCATCCTCGGCGCGCAGTTCCGCCACCAGCGCCTGCAGATAACGCGAGCGACGCTCGCCGCCAGCCAATCGTCGGCAGCACTCTTCCTCGAGACTCAATTGATTGGTCTTGGCCGACTCCTGCAACATTCGATACAGCTGCGTATCGATCTCCAGAACCACTCTGGCCATGCATCCCGCCTCCTTGCCACCCACGAATCCATGAATTGCCGGCCTTGCGCAAACGCAAGGTTGTCTTGCGACATCTGTATTTGAGTAAATCAGAGTGATGGCCCTTCGCGACACGTTCAGACGAGCGGCGAGGCTTTGTCGCAATTCAGTAAGCGGTTGCCAGGCAAAACGTTACAGCGCACTGTTCAAGTCGGCACGAATGCGTGGGAGGGTCTAGATTCAGAGTATTCCCGATCATTCGTTAACGGCAGAAATGGAACTGCCGGCCCTGTGTGTTTTTGCAGTGCGGCTCGGACGTTCTCGTCAGAGTCACTCGCTCTGTGCAGAAGGAGACGTTGAATGCCCTATCAACCGAACGACCTCTTGAGCCGTCATTTCCAGGAACGCGGCGACCTCATCAGCCAGGTCGAAGCCCAACTCGACCATGTTTCCCCCAACAGCCCGAACATCCCCATCTACCGCGACATGATCCTGACTGTGCTGCGTATGGCTCAGGAAGACCACAACCGCTGGAACGCCAAGATCACCCTGCAAGCCCTGCGTGAACTGGAGCAGGCGTTTCGCGTGCTTGAGCAATTCAAGGGCCGGCGCAAAGTCACCGTATTCGGCTCGGCACGTACGCCAGTGGAACATCCGCTGTACGCGATGGCCCGCGAACTCGGCGCAGCGCTGACCCGTGCGGACATGATGGTCATCACCGGCGCCGGCGGCGGCATCATGGCCGCCGCCCACGAAGGAGCCGGGCGTGATCACAGCCTGGGTTTCAACATCACCCTGCCCTTCGAACAACATGCCAACCCCACCGTCGATGGCACCGACAATCTGTTGCCCTTCCACTTTTTCTTCACCCGCAAACTGTTCTTCGTCAAAGAGGCCGATGCGCTGGTGCTGTGCCCGGGCGGTTTTGGCACCCTTGATGAAGCGCTGGAAGTGCTGACGCTGATCCAGACCGGCAAAAGCCCATTGGTGCCGGTGGTGTTGCTGGATGTCCCGGGCGGGACGTTCTGGCAAGGCGCGCTGGATTTCATCCGCAACCAACTGGAAGACAACCGCTATATCCTGCCGACGGATATGAAGCTGATGCGGCTGGTCTACAGCGTTGAAGACGCGGTGGAAGAGATCAATCAGTTCTACAGCAACTTCCACTCCACCCGCTGGCTCAAGCGGCAGTTCGTGATACGCATGAACCACAAGCTCCGCGACCAGGCATTGGCGCAAATGCAAGAGGAGTTCGCTGATCTGTGCCTCAGCGACCAGTTTCATCAACACGCCTACAGTGGCGAAGAACATGATGATGCACAGTTCAGCCATCTGGCGCGGCTGGCGTTCGCCTTCAATGGCCGCACCCATGGTCGTCTGAGAGAGTTGGTTGACTTTATCAACCTGCCGGAAAACTGGGCAGACTCAAAACCGCCCACCGCACAACGCTCGCGCGAACCTTCCAACGTGATCTGAAGGCAAAAAAAAACGGCCCGCTATTTTTAAAAATAGCGGGCCGTTTTTTGTTGAATCGGTTTAATCGTCCATCTCTCGACCGCTGAACAATCGGTTGATCATCTCCATCGAGAACCCCCGATACGCCAGAAACCGGCCTTGTTTGGCTCGTTCTTTCGCATCAATCGGTAAATGCCCGGAGAACTTGCGTTGCCACGTGTCCTGAAGCTGCGCCTGCCAATTGATACCGCTTTCGCGCAGGGCGACTTCGATATCGGTACGTTGCAAGCCCCGCTGGCTGAGCTCCTCACGAATTCGCAATGGGCCATAACCGGAACGGGCTCGGTAGGAAACAAAGCTTTCAAGGTATCGCGCTTCTGAAAGCAGTCCCTCTTCCGTCAGACGGTCGAGGGCTGTTTCGATCAGCTCCGCCTCGGCGCCGCGCTGACGCAGCTTGCGCGTCAACTCGACGCGACCATGCTCGCGGCGTGCGAGCAGGTCCATGGCGGTTCGCCGCACCGCGACGAGGGTATCCAGTACGGCGGTGGTCATCGCTGCGATCAGAGGTCAGCGTCGGCCAGGTCGTCTTCGGTCTCTTTGACCGCCGAGGCCTTGGAGTCCGCAATCACTGCTGGCGACAGCAGCTTGTCACGCAGTTGCTTCTCGAGCTTCGCGGCGATTTCCGGGTTGTCCGCCAGGAACTTGGCCGAGTTGGCCTTGCCCTGACCGATCTTGGTGCCTTCGTAGGCGTACCAGGCGCCGGACTTCTCGACGAAACCGTGCAACACACCCAGGTCGATCATCTCACCGTTGAGGTAGATGCCCTTGCCGTAAAGAATCTGGAATTCGGCCTGACGGAACGGCGAAGCCACCTTGTTCTTCACAACCTTGACGCGGGTTTCGCTGCCGACCACTTCGTCGCCTTCCTTCACCGCGCCGGTACGGCGGATGTCGAGACGAACCGAAGCGTAGAACTTCAGCGCGTTACCACCGGTGGTGGTTTCCGGGCTGCCGAACATCACGCCGATCTTCATACGGATCTGGTTGATGAAGATGACCAGGCAGTTGGCGTTCTTGATGTTACCGGTGATCTTACGCAGCGCCTGAGACATCAGACGTGCTTGCAGGCCGACGTGCATGTCGCCCATTTCACCTTCGATTTCAGCCTTCGGTACCAGTGCCGCCACGGAGTCGACGATGATCACGTCAACGGCGTTGGAGCGCACCAGCATGTCGGTGATTTCCAGGGCCTGTTCGCCGGTGTCCGGCTGGGAAACCAGCAGGTCGTCGACATTGACGCCCAGCTTGCCGGCGTACTCTGGATCGAGCGCATGCTCGGCGTCGACGAATGCGCAGGTCGCGCCGGCTTTTTGTGCCTGGGCGATGACCGACAGTGTCAGTGTGGTTTTACCGGAGGATTCAGGACCGTAGATTTCAACGATACGGCCTTTTGGCAGACCGCCGATGCCGAGTGCGATGTCCAGACCCAGAGAGCCAGTAGAGATGGCCGGGATCGCCTGACGGTCCTGATCGCCCATACGCATTACGGCACCCTTGCCGAATTGACGTTCGATCTGACCCAGGGCCGCAGCCAAGGCTTTCTTCTTGTTGTCGTCCATTAAAGTCCTCACGTAATCAATAAGGCCTGACGGCCAACACCTGTATAAGTAGCCAGTATTATTCCACAGCGTTCGAAGATCGCCTACCCCTGATTTTCGATTTCTCGTGCCGCTAGTCGCACAAGCCCCTCTAGCGCGGCCTTCACCGTTTGTCGGCGGACTTCATCACGGCCGCCGGGGAAGTGCTGAACCTCACTGTAAACCGCATCGCCCACACCCCAGGCGAGCCATACAGTGCCCACCGGCTTGTTCGGCGTGCCACCGTCAGGACCGGCGACGCCGCTGACCGCCACGGCAAAATGCGCCAGGCTGTGCTGCTGCGCACCGCGCACCATGGCCTCGACGACTTCGCGACTGACCGCGCCGACCGTTTCGAACAGTTCGTCCGGCACATTCAGCTGACGGGTTTTCTGCCGGTTGGAGTACGTCACGTAACCGGCTTCAAACCAGGCCGAACTGCCCGGTATCCGCGTAATGGCCTCGGCAATCCCGCCACCGGTGCAGGACTCTGCAGTGGTGACGTGAGCATTGAGCACTTGCAGACGTCGGCCCAGTTCAGCGGCCAGTTGGGTGGTCTCTTTCACGGCGAGCTCCGGATCGTGTGGAATGTCTTCACCGTACACGAGCCGGCCATGCTTTCAATACACAGAATCATTCAAGATGTTCGGGCGCCAGTGCTCTGACATAGGCCTGACAGGCCTGCAAGGCAATCAATCCGCGGTCGCCGGTGTCGGTGATGGCGATAATTCGTTGAGCATGCGCCGGGTCAAGTCGGGCGCGTACGGTTGCAGAATCCACGCCGCCGGTGCCGGCGGGGGCTGGCACCGCGCAGCCGTGGGCAACGTCGCCGGCGTCGGGAAGGACTGACAACCGGACATCGGCAGTAGCAAGGCGATCGCGCAGGCGATCCTGATCACGTTGGGCATCGCTCAGCGCTCGATAATGGGTTTGTTCACTGGCCGCGAGTCTTTGCTCCAGCGCCAGGCGTTTATCCTGCTCGGCCTGTTGTGCGCTCGCGGCAGTTTGAGTGAGTTGATTCTGCGTCTCGGCGTTTAACCGCGCCTGCTCGGCCAATTGCTGCCCGTAGCGCCAGTCCTGAAATTGCCACGCCGCAGAGAAAACCCCGGCCGCCAGCAACAACAGGCCAATCACACGCCAGGAGCCGGACATAGCACCGCCCTCGCCCGCGCCCAGATTTCCAGACGATCCTGCAAGCCATTCAACCCGCCGTTGATTCGGCGGGTGATGGTGTTGACCTGGTCCGCGTCGGCCAGCCCGTTCAGGCCCTTCTGCGCCCAGAACCACGCCGCCGATTCGGCCGCCCATTGCGGTTGCTCGAGCAATTCGGGCAACGACAACAGACGTTCATCGCCAAACAAGCCGAGGCTGCATTGTCGGTAGTTGACGCGACCGGTGATTTGAATGAGCCCACGGCCCCGGTACTTTTGCCCGTCGCCATCCGCCTCGGGGGTATTGCCCAGACGCAGCGCCAGGGTGCCGGTGTCGTATTTGCTCAGGTATTGGTTATTGCCCAGTTCGCGCACGTAGCGCAATTGCCCCGACTCGTGACCGACCTGTGCGAGAAAGGCAGCGATGCGCTTGGGCGTATCGATGCGCTGCCTGGCCATGGCGGCGTTGAGTGGCGAAATAAAAACGCCCGCTTGGGAGCGGGCGTTGGGCATGATGTCGATAAGGTGTTTTTCAGTTAACTGCATGATGCTTGATCCTCCCTGGATGTTGTCCCGATTGAATCACGGTTGGCGGCTGATGCTTGCCAGCCATTTATTTGCCAGAGTTTTCAGGGGGCTGTTCAGGGCAGTTTCAAACGAATCGTTTGCCGGCATTACCTTGCCGCCAGATAAAAGCCAGTCTTGATAATCAAGCCAGTCGCGATTGGTTGGATCTTGCGGGATATAAGCTTCATCGCTCAGCCTTAGTACGCCGCATGTAGTCAATTGATAACTCATTGCTTACTCCTAGAGCTCGGCATCCGCAGTCCATTCAATCTGCAGTATCTGTCCCGGAACGCTGTCGACGGGCGTCGTCGTGCCAAAGGCAAAACTGCGCTCGGTCACACTCTGCACGATGGATCCAGTACATGCCTTTATAAGTGAATAATTCCAGATTTCACCGCTGGCCTCGCCGGGGCAATACATCTTGATCGTAGGCTGTACGCGCTTCTGAACCAGCAGGGTTACCGCCATCCCGGACTGGGGGGAATTCGCGGCAGCGGCCTGGGTGAACGTGGCGATACAGGTACTTGGGCCGTTGTTTGCCCGAATGGGCAAGCGGCTTGCAAAAGACTTTTCGAAGTAGCGCTGACATAACATCAGCTCTTCCGCGGCCGGACGGCTTTCGAAGGGGGTAGAAACCGGCCCTTCTTCCAGCTGAATTCTTGCCAGGTCAACCGTTTGAATCACATTCAGCGGAAGATCGAAACTCAGCCTCAGACAATCATTAGCACCGAGCATTTTCCCGGCGATCACAGGTACCTGAAAGGTGGTCGTGTACCTGGACCAAGCCGTGGTCAATTGAAAGACCTCGACCGATTTCATCACCGGCTCCGAGCCACCAGTTCCGAAGTACTGGGTTATGAATACCTTCAGCGGCCGCGCAGCATCGGAGCGCGCCCAAAAGGTCATGGTGGCGGTTTTACCGGCCAGTGTCCTGACCGACTCGATATATTGGGAAATTTTGTGTTCAGTGGAACCAACGCCGGCTGTTGTCTGCTGCCAACGCAAAAAATGAGCGGGCTCGCCTGACACTTCGGATTGGCCTGGCGCGAAATCCTGGCGAGAGATATTCACGGCAGCATTGCCGTTCCAGTCACAACGGAAACGATCAGCCACGTACCCGCCGACATTTGGCGCCTGATTGGTCGTCCCGCGTTGCCAGATATCGAATCCGCCATTGATCAGCAGATTCCGGCGATACACCTGCACCGGAAACTGTTGCAGCGGATCTGGCCTGGACAGTTGCCGGATCGCTTGAGCCAATTGATCAGTCTGCTGCTCATCCGGGCTCAACCCTGCTGCGGTAATTGCGCTGAGTATTTCCTGAGTGACACTGTTGCCCCAGCTCGCTGGAATCAGCGAGCCGGGCGTACCAGCAATGGCGTCCTCATCAACGAACTTGCCGTTGACCAGACCAGAGCCGGGGACGCTTTTTGGGTAATCCACGTGAGTATTCCTTGAAGATTCTTTGTGCGCTGCGCTTTCTCGGCGCGTAACTCAGCTGTTTGCGCGCATCGCTATTTCAAGCCAATCGGGTTCCAGCGGACGCGAGAGACTCTGCGGAAACTCCGGATCATCAGGCCAGTCGCGCAACGCTTGTCGATAAGCCAAAAGTTGTCTGTATTCCTCGGTACGAAGTGTCGTGCCGCCACCCGTTTCCAACTCTTCCATATCGCGAATCACCAACCACTGAGTCAGCTGCAACTGGTGGTCCCGCCACACACGCTCAAGGGAGGCGGCAGTTTGCTCGGCCATCAGGATTCGTTCCGGGCGTCCGTCTTTATCGAGAGAAAGAATTGTTCCCTTGGGTGCATTTGATATCAGCGCGCAATACTCGCCTTCGCTTAATTCATAAGCGTCCGCCGGTATGTTCAGGCCATGCAGTTGCGAATGATAAAAGCCGCTGGTTTGCGGAGAAAAATAATACATATTCAATACCCCACGCCGATGATTCGTGCGGAAATCGAGACATTAGCGTAATCAGGGCAACGCACATTGATGCCCACTTGTCGACTTACCGAGGACACCGCATTCCAAGTGAGAAATGTCGCCGTTGACGTCCCCTCATGGGTTGCAACCGCGAGGAACAATGCATTGGGAAATGCCAACGGCCACAAATTGAGTTCACCGTTGTTATTGTTAGCGGTCTGACTGGCACTTCCGTTGATCCATTGGATGATCAGACCGCCCATCCAGGACGGAAATACCAGGTACCCAGAGGGACCGAGTCTCACCATGAACCCGAGTCGGAGTTTCCTGGGAGTGACCATAACCGAATCACTGGTGCCAGCATTGACCTCCGCTTGAGAAGCGACTCTTGCTGTCCCGGTGATCGTCTCGGTTGCTTGCAAAACTTTCTTGCCAATGGCTTGGAAGACTCGCAACGGAGTCATCAGTTTTGTCGAACTTGAACCCGACTCCGCGTCTTCCTGAGTAGCCAGGCTTTCGCTCTGGTTCCTGGAGATCAGGGTATTGATTGCAACCCTGAGCTGAGTGTTGTCACTTTCATCAGCGGTGGCCCCGGTACTCGTGATGACTTCCATGATTTCTTGCGTAACGCCATTGCCCCAACTTGCCGGAATCAATGACCCGGGGACACCGGTGAGTGGGTTTTCATCCGCAAACTTTCCATTTACCAAACCCGCACCGGGCACACTTTTTGGATAATCCATTGCATATCTCTTTGTGAAAAATTAAGCGGTCAGGCAGGCAAAACCGGCCAATTGATCGCCTCAGGAAAACCGGGCTGCTTGTCGATGCGGTTCAACTCCACGCTGTAGAGCTTCCATTCGAGCAGCTGTAACTGTTCGTCATGGTTGGCATCACCGGCGTCTTCGGCATATTGCAAGGGCGCGATGCGGAGTAAGGCGTTGCCGAGCAGGACATCGCGCTGAGCCAGAACGACACGCTTCAGATCAGCCAGTCGCGCGACTTCGTCGAGCTGCCAGGCATTATCGATCCAAGCGTGAAAGCCGCCTGGCCAAGGCAATTCGGTGAGGCCTTCCGGCAAATCGCCCAGCTTCGTCCAGCTTTCTCTCAACCCCGTATCGGTGTGATAAACATTGCCGCGACGATCAACTTGCTGTTGTAACGAACCATTGTCATAAACCCAGGCATATCCCCGTGGAGCCGGGGCCAGTTCGATGCTCAGGGTCACGGCATTACTTGGTAATTGGGCGCCGATACCCGGTACCAACGGAAATTCGACCGGTCCTGACAACGCGCCACTGTCATCTATCAGATAATTGAACATGTGCACCTCAGATCAGTTTGATTCGGGCGGGGTAGGCAATATTTCGAGGACGGGTTTCGCCAGAAAAGTTACCGATATTGCCGATGAAGGTATCGGAGTCGAATGCAGGATTAGGGTAGGTCGTCGCCACGGTTGAAGACGTCGGAGAAAAATTCACATCAGTGGCAACGTTCCACACAGGATCTGGGATAGCAGGCGCCGGACGGAAAGAAGAGCCGGTTCCGGTAGGAAGAAAATGGTTGTGGGTTTGCAAGGAATGCATTTGCAGGCTGCCGATAGCTCGCCCGCTGTCCACGTTCCTGCTTTCACTTAGCACTCGCAAAAACTCACCGCGAATTTCCGGAATACGAAAATTCGAAGCACCATCGCCAGTGGTCCAGCCTCCCTCTCTCCCAGCGCGTAAAGCCTCGGTGGTTAACGCGCCAGACGCTTGGGCGAAATCCCACAGCCATGGCCACTCGGCACGCTTGAACAGGTCGCCGTTAGGAATACCGTAGCCACCCGGGTTGAGCAGAGTGGTCGTTTCGAAAAATGGCCGACCCAAGGCACTGGTATCAAGTCGCCCCACCGGCCACCAACTGCCAGCACCGTCACTGCGCAAATGCCACCAGTCGCCGCCCCCCATCAGTACGAAAAACGCGTAACCATTCGGCGAGAGATGAGTATGGAAACGGATTCGGTCAGTGCCGACCGCCTGTATCACCATGCGACTGCCGCTGTTGTCCACCCGACGCACAATGACATCGCGTACACCGAGGGCGGCATCGGCTGGAGGTAACAGCAAGGTGACGCTACCGGGGCTGCCATCGATCAACACCAGCCCGAGTTCCTGTTCGGTCAGCGCTTTCGAAGCAGCCAGTCGGGTAATCACCGAACGCATCGGACTGGCGCCGCCGACAATCGCCCGAATCGCCTTGAACAACTGGCCGTTGTCCGCCTCGGAAGCCTCCAGCCCCCGCCGGTAATCACACTCAGGATTTCCTGAGTCACGCTGTTACCCCACACCGCCGGAATCAACGAACCCGGCGTCCCCGCCACCGGATTTTCATCGACGAAACGGCCGTCGACCAGGCCGACGCTGGGGACGCTTTTTGGATAGTCCATGGATTGTTCGTTCCTGTGCAATGACAAATGAGCCAGCCTGCGCACTGGCAGACACAGGTCTGGTTCGGAAAATAAAAAGCCCACATCGAAGTGGGCTTGGGTGAGGCAGGACGAAAGATCGGTTAGCTGGCAAGTTCGCCAATGGCAATCAAGGCTTCATCGGCCGCGCCGCGCGCCAGATCGATCTTGCCCTTGCCCGCCTGTGCGCGGATCTGCGCCTTGGCCTTCAGGCGCAGAGTGCGTAGGGTGAGCAAGTGGTCAGTCAGCTGTTCGGCCTTGGCGAGAATCTGCTCCGCCGCCTGTTTGGCCGTGCGACCTTTGACGACCCACGCGGCAACTGCGAGAGGGACTTCTTTTTTCGGGTAACCGGCGTCCCGAAAAGCCTGAGCGTCTGCGGCTGCCTGTGCGTACTCCATGGCTTTGAGCGGGTCGCCTGCCAGTGCGCTGCGAGCGTTGTCAGCGGCGGCATCGACTTTCGCGCACAGGTGCTCGGCTTCCAAATGTTCCAGCGTCGCCAGTTTTGATGCGTCTGCCAGCCATTGCTGTCCATCCCACTCGTGTGCAAGCGAAGGCTGCGGCGGGCGCAGTTCGTCGCCAAATTGATGAAGCTCCTGAATCACCTTCATCGGATCAACTCCCACAAAAAATGAATATTGACGGCGTTACTGAAATTCACTGCGATACCGGAGGCGTAATCGGCAACAGGGTGAGTTTTGATGCCGATGCCATGCAGCGCTTCGTCCTTCGAAGCATCCATCGAGCCGAGACCATGTTGAGACTGAAATGTCTGCCACAACGAGCGAAGCTGCGTGTGATCGAACCCGGCGGTCAAGGTCGATACGGACACGTCTCCGACCGCATTATTGGAACAGATCACGATTGGATTTTTGGCTGTCCATCCTGATGGGTTGCCACCGATGATCTGCACGCCAGGGCTCGTAAACGTGTAACTGGAGCCCAACCAATTGGCCTCCGAGAACCCTACGCTGGTCAGCAGGCTGGCTGAAGGCGTCGCATTGCTGAAAATCAACCGGGCCGAACGCGCATGCGGGTCCAGTGGCAGATAAATCACACCGGTCCCACTAACGGTCTGGCTCCAGGTGAGCCGGGCCCGGTTATAGATTGCGAGTACCAGAGGGACAGTTCCCACCGCTCCGGTGAGAATCCAGGCAACGCACATGTCCAGGCTGGTCGAGCAAAATCCGCCACCGCCCACGCCATCCGCCATGCCTTTCAGGGACGCCGGGGCTGCGTCAGTCGGCGCGCCGCGCTGTACATAAAAAATCAGTGCGTCGCCGACTACTTGAGCACGCAGAAAATAACCCGTATTAGGCAACAATTCGGCGCTGGTCCAGTTCGACGTGGTAAACGTGCGCGACCTGCCCAACTGGCCAGGCACGACCTCTTGAGCGATGCTCACCGGTATACCCGGCGGCACCGAAACCTTGCCTCCGCTGGTCGCCGACGCATTGGCAGTGACGGCCAGTCGGCCCTCTGCATTCGCGACGGTCGGCAATGGCAAGGAACCGATCGGCAACGCCGAATCCAGATTCCAGCCCTTGGCCGAAACGCTGCGAATCGCCTGCAACAACTGATCGTATTTCTTCTCGTCCGGCGTCAGGTCTGCCGCCTTGATCACATTGATAATTTCCTGGGTAACCCCGTTGCCCCAGTCCGCTGGAATCAACGACCCCGGCGTCCCTGTTATGGGGTTCTCGTCGACAAACCTGCCATTCACCAGCCCGGCACTGGGCACACTGATCGGATAGTCCATCTGCTATTTCTCCCTAGTCATAATTGATATGCACCTTGGTATGCGCCGGCGCGCTGCGGTGGATCAGGCATTCCAGCGCCGAGCCGGGGTTGACGCCGAAGCGCTCCCCCCAATAGCTAGCGCCATAACGCCGACCGAGCAGCAGGCGGCCGCCGGTGTTGAGCGTCCACATGAACTGCGCTTCCCAGGTGCCCCAATGCGCCGAGCCGAAACGTGCACGGCCCATGCGTGGTGCTTCGTGTTCGGTGATGCTGGCGTTGGGGTAGCCTTGGCTTTTGGCGATGTCGAGGTAGTAGCCGACAGCCTGGCTGCCGACTGCGAGCAGGCGGCGGCGTACGGCGAGGCGGCGGTCGTCGAATAGCGGCGTGGTGCCCAGGCACGGGTCGGGCAACTGCATGACGCGTTCCCAGTCGGGCACCAGTTCGCTGACGCCGGCCGGGTCCATTTCGTTAAGCAGATCGGCGGCGCGGGCGTCGAGGCGGGCCAGTTCGACGGCCACGCCTTGCAACACTTCTTCGAGTTCCGGCACCCGTTCCGGATCCCATGCCGGGCCGCTGGGCAGCAAGGCGCGCAGTTGCGCCTGATATTGCGCGGCGGTTCTTATGCCCCCCATACGCAGCCTCCGAAGGTGAGCAGTTCGCTCTGCCCGGCCGGCACGTCGGCTGCCGGTGCGCTGAGGCTGTGGTCGTACTCGCCGCCAGCGCTGCTGATCGCTTCGCGGATATGGCTGATCAGCAGCGGCACACCCAGATCGGCCTCGCGGTTATGCAGGTCACGCAGTTGCGCTTCGACGGCGGCGCGTACCGCGGTGGTGTCCGGCTCGACGCGCTTGAAGCGATACACCACCGGCACTTGCACCGGTCGCTGCACATGTACTTCGGCGGTTACCGGGCGCAGCGGTTCGAGGTAATCCTGAACCTCTGCCAGTTGCTCATCGTTGGGCACCGGTTGCGGGTCGTCGTCGCGCATGATGAACACGGTCACCGTGCCCGGTCCGAGCAAACCACCACGACACCACGCCCGCGTCACACCCGGTACTTCCAGTGCCCAGGTTTCGTAGTCGCTGGCCGCGCCACCGTGGGGAATTACCCGATAGGATCGAATGACCCGCGAGCGCAGCGATTCCAGGCTTTCGCGGGCCACGCCGCCGCTGAGGCCCGGCGCCAGCACCACGAAGCTGTTGCCGACGATGCCGGCAATCGGCTGCACCGGGGTCAGCGTCAGACCCGCATCAGCGTTGCCCAGACTGCCGGCCTCCAGCGCCGCAATCGTGGTGCTGTTGCTGCCATTGACCGTGGTGCGCGCGGCGGTGACTTTGTAGGTGCGGCCATCGTTCGCTTGCAGCAGCGTGTCGACATCCAGCACAGCGCCGGGTGTGGCGGTAAAACTGACGCTGCCGGTAGCCGCTTGCGCGGCTTTGCGCGGCTGGTTCAGGCGCAGTGCAGCGATACGCTCAAGGGTCGACTCGTCGGCCTTGTCGGGCAGGATCTGTTCGGCAATCCAGTCGAGATAACCGTACAGGCCATAAGCGGCGCCGCCGAGGGTACGGGCCAGCACTTGCGCATCGGACTGGCGCAGCGAATCGCCGGCCAGGTCGCTTTGGGTGCGCTTGATCAGCACCGGCAGCGAAGGGGTTTCAAACGGCATAGATCACCTGCCAACTGTTATCGGGGTTGATGTCCAGACGTTCGCCGTCGGCCAGCGTCAGGACCGTGCGCAGGTTCAGGCGCTGGGCATCGAGGCGTTCGCTGATGATGTCGATGGCGCTGCAGTGGCCGTCGTCGAGCAGCCACTGCGGGGCTTCGCGGGCATAGAACTCGGCGTCCATTTGCGTCTGCCGGGTCAGCTTGACCCGGCGTAACAGCCACAGCCGCGAGCCGATGCGATCGTCTGCAACCGTAGGAAAACTGTCGCCCCACCAGCCGAAGCGTTCATCGTCATCAAGGGCGTCGTCATCGGCGGCGCGACGCCAGGTGAACAGGCTGATGAGCACGGCGCGGGTCAGTGCGGCGTGGAGGGTCTGGCTGATAAGCATCATTGGCCTCCTGCCGGTGCGCCGGTCTGTCCATTACCAGCCTGCACGCCAACATGGACGTGCTTGATCTGGCTGATGCCGCCGGCCAGTTGATCACCCGTGGAAACAATCTTGCCGGTCTGATTGATCACCGGCGTATCGAAATTCACCGCGCTGCTGGCGCGGATGTTTAGCGTGGCGGTTTCGATATCGATGATCCGCCCGCGCTTGAAATGAATCCTGTCGCCCTCGTCGGTGTAGATCGCCACTTCGCCGGCGGCGAGTGCTTGCAAGCGATAGCGGCGGTCGGCAATGACCAGGGCGATGGCGTGGGGACGGGCACCGCCGATGAAGGGGGCGATCCCTTCGGCCCCAGCCAGCGGATGGCTGGTAAAACCGGAGGGCTCGAAGTGTTCGAGGTCGTCGTTGACTTCACCGGCGGTGAGGCGCATTTGCAGCGATTGCAGTTTCGAAGCCGAATTGGCGAGCACGACAGTGCCGCGCGCCAGCAGGCGTGTCAGTAGGCTCATGGTTTTTTCTCAAAAAGGTGGGCACAACGCAATCAACTGTAGGAGTGAGCCTGCTCGCGATGGCGGCATGACAGTCGACACTTCTGTGTCTGTTGAACCGCTATCGCGAGCAGGCTCACTCCTACAGGGGGCGGTGCAAGGCTCAGGTTTGCTTCGGGGGATTCGGATCAGGATCGAAGGTATGCGGCGGTGCCACTTGCAACGTGGTCACCGAGCCCTGCGCCGACAACGAATAGGTGACCTTGGAGATCAGCATGTCACCATCGAAATCGAGCACCGGGTCCTTGACCTTCACCAGCGTGTTGTGGCGCCACAAATCGCCGTTGCTCTGCCGCCAGCCCTGGACCTGATAGGTGGTGGTCTGCGCACGGCCCATGCGGGTGGCGCTTTCCCATTGGGCACGCTGCTGCGCCAACTCAAAGGTCAGTTGCGTGCCTTCATTGATCACCGTGGTGCGCCGACGTTTGAAACTCAGGTCCGCCGCCGTCGATTCGACTTCGCTGACCGCCGCGCCGCTTTTCGCATCCGAGCCTTTTTGCTGGCCGATCACCCGGTACTCGGAAAACACCTGGCTGAAATCCATCGGCGCATTGGCCGAGAGGATGTTCTTGCCCAACTCCAGCGCATCGCTGGCGCGTCCGCCGCTGCCGGGTTTGGCCAACACCAACTGGCCCAGTTCGTTGTCGGTGGAAAACACCCGCAGCAGCGAGAGCAGCCGGTCGATCGACTGAAACACCGTTTCACCCGGCACGATGGTGTGTTTGGTCAGGCGAGTGGTTTCGCTGATTTCATTGACGACCCACAGCCCATATTCGCTCGCCAGATCGCGGACGATGCTCAGCAACGGTTGTTGCTGCCATTGGCTGGGCAGGTTGCGGGCGGCGCAATCGACCAGATCCTGGGTTTTCGAACTGCCTTCAATGGTCAGGCTGATCTGCCGTCCGTCATAGCGGATCGGCGCCTTGAACACGTAGCCGGTGAGCACCAGGTCCTTGCCGATTTTTACTTCGCAGGGGTCGCCCGGTTTGATTCTTTGATCCACGGTCTGCCCCGGCCATTGCCAGGTGATGTCGAGCTTGAAGGTGCGGAACTGACGCTCAAGATCAGCAGTGATTTCGACGCTTTTCCAGCCGCCGTATTCCATGTCGTTGACCGTCAGCGTGACGTGATTGTCCATCTCGTTCATGGCGTCACTCCCGCGAGACTTTCACGTCATTGGGCGAGAAACCGGGATGGGTGATCCCGTTGCGCTGAGTCACTTCGTCGACTCGCGTGGCGTCGCCGAACTGCTTGTAGGCCACGACCACTGCCGGAAAGCTTTCCTGAAACGACTTGCTGACTTGCCGCACGCCGGAGGACGCCACCGCTTTGAGATGAGCCACCAGCGCCTCCTTTACATCATTGATGGCCTGGAAGTGCGCAGGCCCGGCTTTCGCCAGCATCGGATCAATGGCGGCAGTCACCGCCGTGCGCAGGGCTTGCATATCATCGCTGACAGGCACTTCCTGACGGCTGACCGGTGATGTCGACTGTTGAGCCACCGACGGTGCCGACGCCAGTTTTACCGGCGTGGTCGCCACTGGCATCGAGGCCACCCACTGCGCGACTTTGACCAGCATCGTGTCTTGCACCAGATCGGCCATCGCTTGCGCTGCGGCATTGGTGTCCTTGCCGGTGGTGATCTTCGGCGCATCGGCCTTGCGAATCGCTTCGAGTTGCTGCGACACGTCGGCAATCACGCCACGGTAGCCTTCCTTGGCAAACGCTTTCAGCTCCTTGATATCGCCGAGCAAACCCTTGAATTCTGCCGCCACTTCCCTGGGCAGCTCCTTCACGGCTTTGACCAGTTCGGTGATCTGCCGATATTGCTCGATCAACGGTTTCAGTTGCTCCTTGATCACCTCGTAGACGCCGGTAAGGCTGTTGCGCAGGTTGGTGATGCCGATCCGCGCAGCCTTGATCAGCGCCATCGCCTGTTCGAAACGCGCCACCGCCGAACCCAGCAGACCGTCGGCTTTGGCCAGCAGCACTTTCTGTGTGCTGACCGTGGCCGTCGGAAACGGCAGCGGCTGATCGGGATAAAACTTCAAGGCGAACGTCACCAGCCCACCATCCTGGCGAGTGTGGGTCATGTCGCATTCGCCGACCTTGACTTGCAGGCGTCCGAGCCACGGATGCACCAGCTCGCCACGACCCTGCTCCAGCGCCTTGAGCAGCTTGTCGCGCTGCTCCAGGCAATCGGGGCCGATGATGAACGCGGTCAGATCGTGGGTCTTGGCCTGCTGGCCGAGGTCCTCGAAAAAAGGCAAGTCGCGCTGCGGGTATTCGTGCAACTGCCCTTTGCGACCGACCGGGGTTTTCGCCTGGTCGATCCAGAAACCGACACCCCGAAAGGATGCCGGCAACAAACGGTCACGCCAGTTCATTGGAACCTCCTGTCGACAGCGAGCGATAGCCGATGCGTGAAGACACGGCCAGGCCAGGTTGATTGGTTTGCGGTTGTTCGGTGCGCAGGCCCGCCGGCGCATTTTCGAAGCGCACGGTCAGACCGCCTTCGAGTTGCGTACGGTTATTGGCGGCGCTTTGCTGGATCAGCGCGCTGGAGGTTTGCGGCAACGAACCGCTTTGCAGTGCACCGTTGCCAGCAGGCGCCGGACTGGCAGCGAAGAACGCCGGTGCCAGTTCGCCTTTGCCTTCGGCATTGGTCTCGCGTTGCGCTTGGGTCAGCGTTTCGACCTTGCCGGTGACCTTGGCGATCAGTCCGGCGAAGCCACCCTCGAACAACTCCTTGATAGGCGCAATGACGGTTTGCAGCTTTTGCCACAACTCGCCGAACCACTCAGTGATCGGCCCCCAACTCTCGATGATCTGATCCAGAGGTTTCCATTCGAACAGACTGTGCAGAAAATCCACGACCGGCGCGGAAAGCGCCAACACGACGCCCCAGATCGCCGAAAAGACCTCACCGATCGGCTGCCAATACTGAGCAATCTGCTCCAGCGGCGACCACTCGAACAGGCTGGTGAAAAAGCCTCTGACCCGCTGCACAGACGTTTGCAGCGCCATCCAGATCGGTTCGAAGAACCCGACAATCCCACCCCAGGCGCTGGTGAGCATTTGCATCGGGAAAAAATCGAACAGTGCCCGCAAAGTATCCCGGGTGCTTTGCACAGCCGATTGCAGCGTCGTCAATATCGCCTGGAAATACGCAACAACGCCTCCCCAGGCGCTGGTGATCATCTGCATTGGCGAGAAGTCGAACAGCGACACGAGGAATTCTTTAGCCGGTAGCGCGACTTCTCGCAGGCCGCTGAACATCGGTTCGAAGAACGCGACAACACCACCCCACGCATCGGTAAGCATCTGCATCGGCGAGAAATCGAACAGGTTTCTGAGAAATGCCATCACCGGCACACTCAAGGCCTTGAGCAATTCCCAGATCGCCGAGAACAGGCCGGTCAGCGGCCCCCAGTTTTCAATGATCACCCCGGCAGGCGACCACGAGAAAACCGACTTGAAGAAGTCGATCACTGGCGCCGTCACGGCCATCACCTTGTCCCAGACTCCGGAGAAAAATCCCGTGACTGGTTCCCACAACGCCGCCAGTGCCGCCAGCGGTCGCCAGTCAAGTACCGAGCGCAACGTCGCCATCGCACTCGCCCCGGCGTTTTTCACGCCCTCCCACATCCCGGTGAAGAACGCGCTGATCGGCGTCCAGTTGGCCACGATCAAACCGGCCGCCACGGCAATGCCCAGGGCGATCAGCATGATCGGGTTGGTCTTGAGCACCATGCTCATGACGTCCATCACCTGCGTCATACCGGTGACCGCGGTTTGCATGGCGGAGAAGGCAATCGCCCCCGCCGCCAGGCCTTCGACCAGTTTCGGGTTGTCGGCGAGCAGGCTGCCACCCTGCGTCAGCATCGGCGCAAGCCCGACCCCCAAGGCCCCCACCGCCGGCACCAGCGCGGCGTCCACCGCCGCCGAAACCTTTTGCATCGACGCGCTGAACACGTTCATGTTCTGTGTCGCTGCTGTCGGCGCGGCGGGCAGGTCGACGGTTTTCGCCGTGTCGCTGACTTCGCTCAATTTGCCCTGGAACGCTGCGGCCGATTTGATGCCGTCTAGAAACGGCGTGATCACGCTGCCGCCGTTGAACAGACCACTGATGTCCAGTTTGCCGAGGCCGGTCTGCTCGAGATTGTTTTTAAAACTCTCAACCTTCATGCGCAGGGCGCCCAGTTTGGGCGAGAGTTCATCGATGCCGGTGATCAGCACCGGTTTCGGGGTTTTCTTCTCTTCGTCTGCCATCACTGCACCTGCTGCATCGCATTGATCCGTTGCGCGTGCTCCAGCGATTCGCGGAGCACATCCAGTGGCCTGGCCATCATCTGTTCGGGGTCAACCTTCCAGAACCAGGCCAGGTCATAGGCGACAGCGATCAGGTCGGTGATGGCGCCGACGCCGCACTCATGAAAAAACTCGCGACGGCCCAGCTCAGCGCGTTGAGGTCGGCCAGATCCAGCTGGTTGACCGACGACGGCGGGATGCCGGCGCACACGGCGATGTATTTGGCCGCCACGTCCATGTCGAGGCTGACTTCTTCGCTCTTGTCGATCTTGTACGGCAGCGCCTTGATCGTTCGCACTTCCTGCACCGTCGGACGGCGCAGGACGAGTTCGGTCAGGGGCTCGCCGTGGGCTTCGATCGCCACCTGAAGCTTCACTGCGCCGCTCATTGCCAGGTCCCCTTGATGCCCTCGAATTTCAGTTCGATGGTGGCGTCGTCGCCTTTGGAGACCGGTTCCTCGACCAGGTAAGCGCCGGCCAGTACGTAGACTTTGCCGTTGCTGAATTCGCAGGTGACGGTGATATCGGTGCCTTCGATCAGCTTCTTCAGCGGGAAGTCGGCGGTGTGCAGCGCGGTCACTTTGAACGACGGCGCGATATCGGTTTCCTTGTAGAAACCGGGCACGACGGTTTCACGTTTGACGGCCATCAGCGGGGCTTCGCAGCCGCCATTGATGGTCAATTGTGCGCCGTCGACCTTGACGTAGCAGGTGCCTGCAATCAGTTGACCCATGGTGTTTCTCCCTTCAAATAAAAAGCCCACGCGAGGTGGGCTGAATGCTGACGTCGACTGCGCAAATCAGGCCGCGTCGTCGTACTGCAGACGGAACTGGTTGAGCAGTGCGAACACGCGCAGGCCGTTGATGTAATCCGGCGGGAAGAGCACGTTCACGCGGCTCGGGTCCTGCACGTCGCGTTCGACGATCAGGTGCTCGGCGAACAGCTCGGCGTTTTCCACGTGGCCTTCCAGTTCAAGCTTGGCGTACTGCGCGATCAGCTCACCGCGAATGGTCGCTGGCGTGACGATCGGCTGGCCAGCGCCGAAGCGGGTGCCGTCGGAGGCCAGTTTGTGCCGACCGTACTTGCTGGTGATCACGCTTTGCAGACGGCGCACGATGAACGCCGACTGGTGCATGGTTTCGCTGTCTAGATAGGAGTTGTCGGCCTGACCGTAGGCGTTTTTCTGGTAGGTGGTGATCGAGCGCTGGATGCGCACATAACCGCCTTCGTAGTAAGCAGTGGCGATGCCGTAGTTGAGCAACGACTGACGCTCGGTCAGGGTGAAACGCTCGCTTGCCGGCGCCGGGTCAACGCCCGGCAGACTGCCGCTTTGCGTCGGACGGCTGGCGTCGGCGGAGATGAACACTGCGGTGCGCGCAGCCAGTGCCGCCGCTTGTACCCAGAAGGGTTGCGGTACGCCCGGTTCCAGCGCCTGAATGGTCATGTGCTGATCGTTGCGCGCCTGGCCTGCAGCGACCAGCGTGCCGACGGTGCCGCGTTTGGCACTGTAGACGTGACCGAACAATTGCTTGGCCCACGACCAGCGCCCGGTGCTGTCATCCATGACCGCTTGCCAGGTATTCAACGTAGCCAGATCGGACCATGGCAGTGCGATGAACTCGAACGGCTCATCGCCCAGTGCCGCGACGGCGGCGATCTGATCCGGCACACCGGCGCCGCCGGTCATGGCGGTGATTGCGCTGGTCAAGCCAGCCGGGGTTTCTTCGCCGTTGCTTTTGCCCAGGCGATTGAATTGCAGGCTGATGTCGTTGCCGCTGTCGCCCGTCCATTTGGCAGTCAGGGTGACGACACCTTCGGCAGCGGCAGCGCTCACCGGCAAGTCGGCAGTGGCGTTGATTTTCTGCGCCAGCGCAGTGGCCGCTTGAGCAGCAGTGGCGCCATTGACCACGGTGGCCTGCACACGCACGCCGCCGACATAAAGGTTGAGCATGCCAGCCTGGGTCGCAGCTCCGGTCAGGGTCAGTACACCTTTGGCGATGGCGCCTTCGGTGTTGTGCAGCGGCAGGCACCAGATCTCGCCGATCGGGTCAGCCTTGCGGAAGGTCTCGTACATCGAAGCGAGCATCGAGCCCTGGCCGCCGATGCTTTTCGCCAGTGCCACGCTGGAGACCAGCACCAGTTTGCCGACTTCGGTCGGGGCAATGTTGTCGTTGACCTGCGCGACGATCAAACGGCGCATGGCCGACGTCGCGCTGTTGGCGGCCGAGTTGTCCATTTCGGCATAGAACAGCGGCACACGAATGTCCGCCGGGATGTTGCTGAATCCGATCGCCATTATTTGGCTCCCTGTGGTTTAGCCGCTTTTGCGGTTTTGAGTGTGATGTCGCCGTCCGCCAGACGACGGCGCCACCAGGCGCTGTCCGACACTTCACGGCCTGTAGTCGGCAGCAGATCGCCCGCCTCCGGGTCAGGTACGACTCGGCCGGTGGCCGGCACAACAGTTATGCGGTTGCTCATGGGATTACGTCTCCAGAGAAAGTCATTTCCACCCGGCCATCCGGGCCCGGGCGTTGCAGGTTGGGGTCGGCCGGATCGATCGCGTCGACCCGCACCGTCATCCCGGTAAAGGACGACAAAGCGTCCAGTTCGCGCTCGTGCCAACTCTCCGCAGGCTGACCGGGCAGATTGCGACCGAGCTGGAACTCGGCATAAAAACGCAGGCGATAGAACACGCGGCTGGTGTTGATCGAGACCATCTCGCCGCCGTCGTAAACGATGGCGCTGTAAGTGGAATCAGGTTTGAAACCGACCAGTGCGCGCCACAGTTCGGCACGCAGGTCGTGCAACCCATCCAGCGCTTTTGTCGCGTCGGTAGCGTCAAGCACCAGGACGATTTCGAAGCGGTCGCGGATTGGTTGGGTGATGAGGTTTTGGGTGGTGCCAACACTGGCCAGATCGGCCAGCGGCAGAACGTGGGCCGAGGGTGTCGGGAGATCGGGGTTGCCCTGCAGCAACGCCAGATCGACACCCACCGAAATACGGTTGGCAAGGCTGGGGCATTGCCCACGCAGTTGCGTGAGGATCGGGGTGATCTTCATGGGGTGTTCCAGAGTTGGAGGGAATTGATGAAACCACCGCTCCCACATTGGGTTTTGTGCGGGCTCCAGGCGTTTGGGGCGCGGCGTGGCGAGTCGGTCAGGCAGCGATCGCTGTTTTCAAAAATAAATACCGCTTGGCAAATGGGTAACCAAATATCAAAAAAAGCAGCCCCGACGTTACTCGGGGCTGGCATCAGAAATACTTAAAACGTCCAGATTGGACGCTCGATAAATGGCGTCCATGGCCCGTTATCCCACTGGTAAACCCGTTTCGGCAAAATGGTGGGGGTAAAACCGAATCGGGCCCACACCGGTTTCTCGCTGACAATCGAAAAACTGCCGTTAGCCTGTACCTTGGCCATGGCACCCGGCTTGCCAGCAGTGCCGGTAAACCACAGTGGCGTATTGTTCGCGTCATAAATAACGAAGTTGCCGTCCTCCTGCATAACTGCACGGGTTGCACCTTTATTCTGAGTCCAGCTCGCCCACAGGACACCGAGCGGGCCATTCGAAACCACCAGGTTGCCGTCGGACTGGAAGACTAGAGTGGTTCCCCCCACGACATACCGTCGGTCGACTTCGAGCGTGGTACCGGCTGGAATATAGACAGATTCCACCACCGGACTGATCGGGATGGCAGAGTTACTCGCCCACACGGGCACCGAGTCAACTACGACGAGGTTGCCGTCATTTTGCAACTGCAGATAGGTGCGAATATAAGCGCCCCAAATGTCTTCATTCAGTGGCGTACTGTTGGCAGTGCCCCACATACGTCCGTGAGTCGGGTCGTTCATAAACGCGTAATACATCAGATAAAAATAAATCTTGGATTTATCAATCTGCTTACCCGAGGAGGTATACGGTTGACCGGCGGTAGCGACCCAGACCGGAGTGGCACCATCGTAAATCACCAGGTTGCCATCGGCCTGGACATCCAATTTGAAGCGCTTGTCCGGCGATTGCAGATATTGTCCGGCGGACATCTCATGTAGCGGCAGCAAAACCGAACTGCCATTTTCAGTAAACGGATAACGAGGTAGCGTTGCCATAGAGCTTCACCTATTGCTTGATAAGTTATTGTTTGCAGTCTAAAGCTGTCAGTTCGCTCACAGGCGGGGGGCCAAGACGTTCAGCCTTGGCATAGTTCAATGTCCTGCATCTAGGACATTTGATTTGAATTTGGAATACTGTGTTTACTCGGGCGAGCAAACGGTTGCATTGGCCGCAACGAAAATCGCTCAACATAAAATGACCTCCCTTTCAGATGTGTCGTAATTTGCGTATTACTCCTTGTTGGTATTGCCTGACGGCACTTCGCACACGCCAATGCGCTTGGCCGCCCAGCGTTCGTAAAGACCGATGGCGACATCGGCGCCGGCCATGGCCGTCAGGCAGCCAAACGCGCCAGCGGCCCAGATCGACAAGCCTGCGGCGTACAGCAGCATGATCGCCGATACGCCGCAGATCATGCAGGCGCCGGAGCGCAGGGCCAGACGCCGTACCAGCGACCAGCCGCGTGCGCCCTCTTTGTCGGCGCGCCACATTTCGCCGGACACCCCACCGATCACGGCGAGCAGAATGACCAGCCAGATCGGCATGTCCGCCAACGCTTGTTGCTCGTTTGTCATGTCACGCCTCCGTGGGCAGTGGGTGATAGATGGGAATTGAGTTCAAATAATGTCTCTTCAGGCAGGCATTCCAAAAAGCCCGGCCTTGCGCCAGGCTTTTCAGTAATGCGGTCCCGCCGATCGATTACTCGGGCTGGAATCAGTAAGGTGCGACTGGCCACGTGATGTTCGCCGGATAACCCGACTGCTGATCGATGTCGCTGAGGGCGATGCAGTATTGCTTGTGGGCCAACAGCCGAGCCCTGTCGTCGCTGGTGGCTGCACCGACGTCGACTTTGAACTGCAACGAGTTCATCAATAGCCAGTTGGCCGCCCCATTCAGCAATTGCCACTTCTGCAGTTCGGCTTCGTTTCGTAGCTCTTCTTCGGTCGGTGCGAAGAAGGTCCAGACCCCATTGAAGGTTGCGCTCCAACCCACCCGAATATCCGTACTGCCGGTTACATCAACCCAAACAGAGGTTGGCGAAGCGGGTGGTTCGGGCATCACTTCACTTTCCTTCAACTGGACAACTCGGTTGTATTCAACCAGTGCATAAAGACTCATTGGTTATTCCTCATTTACTCTTTGGCAGAAATGTCGCCGTGCAACTGGCAGGTATTTAAAAGCCCGGCAACGAGGCCAGGCTTTCCAGTAATGCACTGCGCATTTCAATATTGCGGATGCGCCACGTGTCGCTTATGGCACTTCAGGCCAAATGACGCTCAGTGGATAGCCCGGTTGTTTGTTGACTTGGCTCATCTCGATGAAGAACTGCTTGTAGGCGAGCAGTGCGGCCTCTTCAGCAGGTGTTGCCAGCCCCAGTTCGACTTTTTGTACCAGCGCTGACGATGCCAAGGTGAAGTTGACTTTATCGAAGCGAGTCACTCGTTCGTTACGCATGCGAATAGCCAACAGGGTCGGTTGCCCCCACATGTCGCTATCGGTAAATGTCCAGACGCCGTCGGTGTTCACCGCGTTCCAGGAATAATCGATCTTGGGCAATGCGCTGACATCCACCCAGACCTGGTCCGCCGGAAACTCATCGGTGATCGGGTTAGCGGTTTCATAAATGTTATCGACTTGGCCAGCAACGACACGTGCGTACTTCTTCATGCTCATTATCCTTATTGAGTGCCGGCATCCCGGCGTTCAGTTCCTGCCCGGGTAGGCATTCCAAAAAGCCCGGCGCTTGCACGCCAGGCTTTTCAGTAATGCGCTCCTTCGCCTTCCTTCAAAATCCTGTGTCCTGGAAGGAAGTTGACTTTTCGGCGCTACTGGCGCGGTACGAGTCCGTTCATATTGTTTTTCCGACCGCGGTCCCTGCCCGCCGGATAACTGCTTCTGGTGCTTTACGCTGCACACCCGGGTCAGTTGCCAACCCTCTGAACCGTTGAGGCCGGTTCATCGCTGCCTGTTCTTGTGGAACTAAAGAGCTTGTCTTGCCAGCCGCTTTGTCGAGCGGCTTGATGGCAAGAATATGCATGGATGCATATACAGTCAATGCATAAATGCATTTATTTATGCATTTGTTTTGCACGCATGCATGGAAGCCACGCCGGACAAGGGCGGAATGGATTTCTGCAGGCGAAAAAAAACCTGCCGAGCGGCAGGTTTCAGTTGGATCGAAAGGGTTAGCGGGCGTACATGCCCCACCAGAAGACGTGACCGAGGATAACGATCTGCTCTTCCTGGATTTCCTGGAAGCTGTAGTCCTCGTCCGGATGCTCGTCGCGATTGAAGCTGCGCAGACGGATGCCGGTGGGCAGTCGATAGAGTTGCTTCACGCGCAACTGGCCGTTGTGATTGATCGCATACAGGTCGCCATCAATGATGTCGCCAATACCGCACTTGCCGGCGTTGACGCCGACAGTCGCGCCATCGCGCAGGACCGGTAACATGCTGTTGCCGCGCACCGTTACGCATTTGGCCTGGTCGAACTGCACGCCGTTGTGGCGCAGGCTGCGCTTGCCGAAGCGCAGGCTGGAGCGTTCGCTCTCTTCGATGACGAATCTTCCTGATCCAGCTGCCAATTCAACCTCGCGTAGAAAGGGCACGGACACTTCGTCATCCTCGACGGGGGTGTCATCGTCCCACAGCATGATGTCCTTGAGTTCCGCATGCACGTCTTCGCGGGCGCCGCCCGCGGTCGATGCAACGTCCGCACGCCCGCGCAATTGATCGGTGCTGACGTTGAAGTATTCAGCGATCTTCGAGATGTGCTTATCCGAAGGATCGACAATCTTCCCGCTGAGAATCCGCGAGAGCGTGGATTGAGGCACGCCGGTGCGACGGTGGAGCTCCGTGGGGGAGATCCCGTGCTGGTCGAGCAGTGCTCTTAAGACGGAGGAAACGTTGCGTTTTTGCATAACGCGCATAGTGCTTGAAGTTTTTCGCGAAGACAAATGCTGATTTGCATAAATCGTGCATGGATCAACTTTTCTCTGCAAGTAAAGCCTCACCCGACCGCAGCGCCTGCGTCAGGCAGACCGCCCATGGTAACCTTGCGCCCATCGCGGAAAAGCCCGGCCACTGCCCGCGCTTTGCCCTACATCTTCTAACGAGTTGCCCGACAATCCGATGAATAAAGCCGTCTCCGACCTGTCCTCCCACACTCCGATGATGCAGCAATACTGGCGCCTGAAGAACCAGCACCCGGATCAGCTGATGTTCTACCGCATGGGCGATTTCTACGAGATCTTCTACGAAGATGCGAAGAAAGCCGCCAAGTTGCTCGACATCACGCTGACTGCGCGCGGGCAGTCGGCAGGTCAGGCGATTCCGATGTGTGGGATTCCTTACCATGCGGCGGAAGGGTACCTGGCGAAACTGGTCAAGCTCGGCGAGTCTGTGGTGATTTGCGAGCAGGTCGGCGACCCGGCCACCAGCAAAGGCCCGGTCGAGCGCCAGGTGGTGCGGATCATCACGCCGGGGACGGTCAGTGATGAAGCGCTGCTGGATGAGCGCCGCGATAACCTGATTGCAGCGGTATTGGGCGATGAGCGTCTATTCGGTCTGGCGGTGCTGGACATCACCAGCGGCAACTTCACCGTGCTCGAGATCAAAGGCTGGGAAAACCTGCTCGCGGAACTGGAGCGGGTTAACCCGGTGGAATTGCTGATTCCGGATGACTGGCCGAAAGACCTGCCAGCAGAAAAACGCCGTGGCGTACGCCGTCGCGCGCCGTGGGATTTCGAGCGTGATTCGGCGCTGAAAAGTCTCTGCCAGCAGTTTTCCACTCAGGATCTGAAAGGCTTCGGCTGCGAGAACCTGACCCTGGCCATTGGCGCTGCCGGTT
The DNA here is from genome assembly GCF_001297215.1 of Pseudomonas sp. RIT-PI-o. Classification (NCBI taxonomy): domain Bacteria; kingdom Pseudomonadati; phylum Pseudomonadota; class Gammaproteobacteria; order Pseudomonadales; family Pseudomonadaceae; genus Pseudomonas; species Pseudomonas sp. RIT-PI-o. The sequence goes on from NZ_LHPA01000026.1 coordinate 149,492, forward strand.
GCCTGTTGGCCTACGCCAAGGAAACCCAGCGCACTGCCCTTCCCCACTTGCGCAGCCTGCGTCACGAACGTCTCGACGACACCGTGGTGCTCGACGGCGCCAGCCGGCGCAATCTGGAGCTGGACACTAACCTGGCCGGCGGCCGCGATAACACCCTGCAATCGGTGGTCGATCGCTGCCAGACCGCCATGGGCAGCCGCTTGCTCACTCGTTGGCTGAACCGGCCGTTGCGCGACCTCACCGTGCTGCTGGCACGCCAGACGTCGATCCGCTGCCTGCTCGACGGTTATCGCTTTGAAAAGCTGCAACCGCAGCTCAAGGAAATCGGCGACATCGAGCGGATTCTCGCGCGGATCGGTCTGCGCAATGCCCGCCCTCGCGACCTCGCACGTCTGCGTGATGCCCTCGGCGCGCTGCCCGAACTGCAAGTGGCGATGACCGATCTGGAGGCGCCGCACTTGCAGCATCTGGCGGCCACCACCAGTACCTATCCGGAATTGGCTGCATTGCTGGAAAAAGCCATCATCGATAACCCGCCAGCGGTGATCCGTGACGGCGGCGTGTTGAAAACCGGTTACGACAGCGAACTCGATGAACTGCAATCACTGAGCGAAAACGCCGGCCAGTTCCTCATCGATCTCGAAGCGCGGGAGAAGGCCCGCACCGGTCTGGCCAATCTGAAAGTCGGCTACAACCGCATCCACGGCTACTTCATCGAATTGCCGAGCAAGCAGGCTGAATCGGCGCCGGCCGACTACATCCGCCGCCAGACCTTGAAAGGCGCCGAGCGCTTCATCACCCCTGAGCTGAAAGAATTCGAAGACAAAGCGCTGTCGGCCAAGAGTCGCGCGCTGGCCCGGGAAAAGATGCTGTACGAAGCGCTGCTGGAAGATCTGATCAGCCAGTTGCCGCCGTTGCAGGACACCGCGGGCGCTTTGGCCGAACTGGACGTATTGAGCAACCTCGCCGAGCGTGCGCTGAACCTCGATCTGAACTGCCCGCAATTTGTCAGCGAGCCGTGCATGCGCATCACCCAGGGTCGTCACCCGGTGGTCGAGCAAGTGTTGACCACACCGTTCGTGGCCAACGATCTGAGCCTCGACGACAACACCCGCATGCTGGTGATCACCGGCCCGAACATGGGCGGTAAATCCACCTACATGCGTCAGACCGCGCTGATCGTATTGCTGGCGCATATCGGCAGCTTCGTACCGGCCGCCAGTTGTGAGTTGTCGCTGGTCGACCGCATCTTCACCCGCATCGGTTCCAGCGATGACCTCGCCGGTGGCCGTTCGACCTTCATGGTCGAGATGAGCGAAACCGCCAACATCCTGCACAACGCCACCGAACGCAGTCTGGTGCTGATGGACGAAGTCGGCCGCGGCACCAGCACCTTCGACGGTCTGTCGCTGGCGTGGGCAGCCGCCGAGCGCTTGGCTCATCTGCGCGCCTATACCCTGTTCGCCACGCACTACTTTGAACTGACCGTGCTGCCAGAAGCCGAACCTCTGGTAGCCAACGTGCATCTCAACGCTACCGAGCACAACGAGCGCATCGTGTTCCTGCACCACGTTCTGCCCGGGCCTGCCAGCCAGAGCTATGGCCTGGCGGTGGCGCAACTGGCGGGTGTGCCGAGCGAAGTGATCCTGCGCGCGCGTGAGCATTTGAGTCGGCTGGAAGACACCGCCCTGCCCCACGAGGCGCCGAAACCGGCAGCCAAGGGCAAACCGTCGACGCCGCAGCAAAGCGACATGTTCGCCTCGTTGCCACATCCGGTGCTGGACGAATTGGCCAAAGTGGATCTCGACGACATGACGCCACGGCGTGCGCTCGAAATGCTCTATGCACTGAAGAACCGGATATAAGCACTGAAGAAGCGGATATAACGCAAATCGCTTCAAGCTGTTAGAATCTCGCGCGGTTCGGGATGCTGCTGGCTCATAGCCTGGTCAGCAGGTATCGCTCCCGAACCTGGCGACCCCAACCGTGAAGGGGCTACGCTGCCGCCGCCTGAGGAGAAAATTAGAAATGACCTTCGTCGTCACCGACAACTGCATCAAGTGCAAGTACACCGACTGCGTAGAAGTCTGTCCGGTGGACTGCTTTTACGAAGGCCCGAACTTCCTGGTGATTCACCCGGACGAGTGCATCGATTGCGCGCTGTGTGAACCAGAATGCCCGGCTGTGGCGATCTTCTCGGAAGATGAGATCCCCAGCGGCATGGAAAACTTCATCGAGCTCAATGCCGAGCTGGCGGATGTCTGGCCGAACATCACCGAGCGCAAGGATCCCCTTCCGGATTCTGCCGAGTGGGATGGCAAGCCGAACAAGATTGAACAACTCGAACGCTGATCTGCCCCGCGTTCGAATGAAAAGGCCCCTTGCGGGCCTTTTTGCTTTTTGCAGAGATTACTTTTCTGCAGGCGAAAAAAGGGGCGGTATGACCCGCCCACATTTTTTCCCTATTCCCTGTATTCCTTTTCATCGTCCTGATGAATCGCTTCCTGCGATGTCCGTTCCCCTCTTCCGTGAAGGGCATGTCTGTCCGTCGACACAGTTGAGATATTAGAGAGTTTCTGGAGACGAGCAATTGGCCTCAGGCACGCGCTCGCGCTGTCATAAGCGCATAACATTTACATGAAACCCAATAAAAACAGACGGTTGCGTAATGGAAGCGAACGCAATCGCCTTCCACCGAAGTGTAAAAATAACGAACACTTACGACACAGTAAGCAAAGGCTTACAGCGCGAGACTACAAATTCAGAAATTGCCAACCGCTTGTCTGGTGGCTGCCGAAAGCACGATTTGCCTTGCTCGAAAAACAAAAAGCCCCGGCTGATCAAATCAACCGGGGCTTTTTGCGGGCGGTCGGGCAAGCGCTTATTGAAACAGCGACTCGCTCGACAGGCCATTTTTCTCAAGGATCTCGCGAAGGCGCTTGAGGCCCTCCACCTGGATCTGCCGAACCCGTTCACGGGTCAGACCGATCTCCAGACCTACGTCCTCCAGCGTGCTGCTTTCGTGACCGCGCAGGCCGAAGCGGCGGATCACCACCTCGCGCTGCTTGTCGGTCAGTTCCGACAGCCATTGATCAATGCTTTGCGACAGGTCGTCATCCTGCAGCAGTTCGCACGGATCGGTCGGACGATCGTCAGTGAGGGTGTCCAGCAGGGTTTTATCCGAATCCGGACCCAGCGAGACATCGACCGAAGAAACCCGTTCATTCAGGCCGAGCATGCGCTTGACCTCGCCCACCGGTTTTTCCAGCAGGTTGGCGATTTCTTCGGGTGAAGGTTCGTGATCGAGTTTTTGCGTCAGCTCCCGTGCAGCCCGCAGGTACACGTTGAGCTCCTTGACCACATGAATCGGCAACCGGATGGTCCGGGTCTGATTCATGATCGCGCGTTCGATGGTCTGACGGATCCACCACGTGGCGTAGGTCGAGAAGCGGAAGCCGCGCTCGGGATCGAATTTCTCTACCGCGCGGATCAATCCGAGGTTGCCCTCTTCAATCAGATCCAGCAGCGACAGCCCCCGATTGACGTAACGCCGGGCGATCTTAACGACCAGCCGCAGGTTACTTTCGATCATGCGCTTGCGTCCGGCCGGGTCGCCACTTTGCGACAAGCGCGCAAAATGAACTTCTTCTTCCGGGGAGAGCAGAGGGGAAAAGCCGATTTCGTTGAGATACAGCTGCGTGGCATCAAGTGCCCGGGTGTAGTCGATGTACTTGTGTTGTTTAAGTGAAGCGGATTGTCTGGATTTGGAACGAACGGAAGGTGGAGCAGCCCCTTCATCATTCGACATCGAAGATTCCGAATCGATGCCGGCCTCCATAAGGAGAACCTCATCGTCGATGTCAAACTCCGGCACTTCTTTACTGAGAGCCATTGTTATAGTCCTTTGGTGAGTTCGACCCCAAGCTCAAGCGACGCCTTTATCCTTGGCAACGCTGGAGCCTGTCCCCTCTACGCGACGGAACAGGCTGGCCTTCAAATCAACGTCTTGGCAGGAACTGCAGCGGATCCACTGGTTTACCTTGGCGGCGAATCTCAAAATGCAGTTTCACCCGGTCTGTACCCGTTGACCCCATTTCGGCAATTGTCTGTCCGACCTTGACCTGCTGCCCCTCCCGAACCAACAGCCTGCGGTTATGTCCGTAAGCACTGACGTAGGTTTCGCTGTGTTTGATGATGACCAATTCGCCGTAGCCCCTTAAGCCACTCCCGGCGTATACAACGGTCCCATCAGACGCAGCTAAAACAGGCTGTCCCAAATCTCCGGCGATATCAATTCCTTTATTCAAACTACCGTTTGAAGAGAATTTTCCAATCAGAACGCCATTAGATGGCCATCCCCAGCCGGTCGGGGCCGGGCCTGCCGGAGGCAGTGGAGCGGGTGCCGGTTTGCTCGCGACGGACGGTACAACCCCTTTGGAACCGGTGGTTGTAGTGGTGGTGGTGCCATTCGCCTGGCGCCGGATTACCGTGGTTTTACTCGACGAGGAAGGTGAAGAACTGGAGTTGCTCACCACCGCCGTCGGTGTTGAACCGCTACGGCCGTCAAAGCGAATTGTCTGACCCGGATGGATCGTGTACGGCGTAGGAATGTTGTTCCGCGCGGCGAGGGTTTTGTAGTCCCAGCCGTAACGAAAGGCGATCGAAAACAAAGTATCGCCGGGACGGACTACATACTGCCCGGTGGTAACGGTAGGACGTTGCGCCACCGCATTGTTGCGATCAACAACGCGTACGTTGCTCGATTTGGTGCTGGAGCAACCGACCAGCAAGGTGCTCAAGACAAGGCCAGTCACCAGGCGCTGAAAGCTCGTGTTACCCATACGCTGCGCAATGACTGTGAGACTCACCCGCCGCTCCCTTTGTGGTGGCTGAAAATTCTGAATGCCGCACCGCGGCATGAGGTGTCGCAAGTATAACGGGCCGAATCGGCTTTACCTTTAATGAAGCGAAATCGCCGGGCGCACACGTTTGCCAGTGGCAAGTACGCTGCGTTTAATCTCTGGCTGCCGCTGTAAGACCGACGCCGTTGAAAGGAATTCAGCGCCTGTCTGCAAATGCTCAGGCCAGTGGCCCGTTGAGCAAAGGCACGAAGCGGACGGCCCCCAGAACGTGTCGGGAAAAACCGTGTTCTTCGCGCACGATCAGCATCAGTTGTTGCACTTCACCGGAGCCAACCGGAATCACCATGCGCCCACCGGGCGCCAGTTGATCAAGCAACGCTTGCGGCACGTCGGTCGCCACAGCGGTGACGATGATGCCGTTATACGGCGCCAGCGCCGGCCAGCCTTCCCAGCCATCACCCCAGCGAAACACCACATTACGCAGGTTCAACTCGACCAGACGCTCTTTGGCGCGATCCTGCAGAACCTTGATGCGCTCGACCGAAAACACCCGCTCAACCAGTTGCGACAATACCGCCGTCTGGTAGCCGGAGCCGGTACCGATCTCCAGTACCTTGTCCAACGGGCCCGCCTCCAGCAGCAGCTCGCTCATGCGCGCCACCATATAAGGCTGGGAAATCGTCTGGTTGTTGCCGATCGGCAGCGCGGTGTCTTCGTAAGCCCGGTGCGCCAGCGCCTCGTCGACAAACAGGTGACGCGGCGTGCGGCGGATCACTTCCAGCACTTTGGCGTTCGACACGCCTTCTTCATACAGACGCTGGATCAGCCGCTCGCGGGTGCGCTGGGAAGTCATGCCTATGCCGCTGCGCAGGCGATCATCATGCTCACGCATCAGCTCAATCCTCCCAGCCAGCCATCGAGACTTCTGAACGCATCATTGAAGGTGCGATCGAGCTGCAACGGCGTGATGGACACATAGCCTTGCATGACGGCATGAAAATCAGTGCCCGGGCCACCGTCTTCGGCGTCGCCGGCGGCGGCAATCCAGTAACCGGCCTTGCCACGCGGATCGACCACTTTCATCGGCGCCGCCGCGCGGGCGCGATGGCCGAGGCGGGTCAGCTGGATGCCACGGATGTGATCGATAGGCAGATTGGGAATGTTCACGTTGAGCACCGTGCGCGGTGGCAGATCGAGCCCGGCGTGGGCCTCGACCAGCTTGCGCGCGAAGTACGCCGCCGTCGGCAGGTTATCCACCTGACGCGAGACCAATGAGAATGCAAAGGCTGGACGCTCGAGAAATCGTCCTTCAAGCGCAGCCGCCACGGTTCCGGAATACAGCACGTCGTCACCGAGGTTGGCGCCCAGGTTGATGCCGGAAACCACCATATCGGCCTCGCGTTCCAACAGGCCATTGAGCCCCAGGTGAATGCAATCGGTCGGTGTGCCGTTGAGGCTGATAAAGCCGTTGGCCAGATATTGCGGGTGCAGCGGACGGTCGAGCGTCAGCGAACTGCTGGCGCCGCTTTTGTCCTGTTCCGGGGCGATAACCACGCATTCGGTGTAATCCGCCAGCGCAGCATAAAGCGCGGCGAGACCGGGTGCGGTTACCCCATCGTCGTTAGAAATCAGAATACGCATGGGCTGTCCGTCTGCCCCACCGGCACCAGATCAACGAGCTCGCGCACCAATACGGTGGCAAAGCATCCGGCGGGGAGGACGAATTCCAGTTGCAGAATGTCAGGTTGGGGATAATGCCACGTCACCCCGCCAATGGGCAGACGCAGGATGCGACGTTCATGGCTCATGCCGGCGTGAATCAACCAGTCACGCAGATCCGCTTCGCGGGCGGCGATCGCCTGCTCCAGTTCATGGACTGCGCCAGCGGCCGGCGAGTCACCTTCGCCCCACTGCGGGCCGGTCGGGTGCAGGTCGAGAATCGCCAGACGCGGGTCGCTGCACTCGGCCTCACCGGCGGGGAAAAAACTGCGGCTGTCGGTGAACGCCAACAGATCGCCGACCAGTGCGGTATTCCAGGTGCCATCGGCGACGCGCGCCGCCAGCACTTGGTTGAAGAGATAACTACGTGCCGTCGACAGCAAGCGCGAACGCACATTGCGCTGTTCCGGCAAGGCCTTGCGTGCGGCCCAGGCACGCGCATCGACAACGTTGCCGCCGTCATGGCCAAAGCGCTGGGCGCCGAAATAATTGGGGATGCCTTGTCTGGCGATCAGTTGCAGCCGCTGCTCAATCGCGTCTTTGTCGCCATTGAATTGAGTCAGGCGCAGGGTGAAGCCATTGGCCGAATGCGCACCGCGCTGCAGCTTGCGTTTATGGCGCGTGATCTTGAGGATCTTCAGCGTGTCGTTTTCCGCTGCCGACATATCCGGATCGGCCTTGCCCGGCAGTTGCACGCTGAACCACTGTCGGGTCAGGGCCTGACGATCCTTGAGCCCGGCATAGCTGACGGTGCGCAACGGCACGCCCGCGGCCTTGGCAATACGCCGCGCCGCTTCTTCGGTATTGAGGCCGCGCTTTTCCGCCCAGATCCACAGATGTTCGCCGTCACCGCTGAACGGGATATCCAGCACTTCATCGACCTGGAAATCTTCGGCGATGGCCTTCAGTACCGCTGTGCCGAGGGGCTCGCCATAGGCCCGCGGGCCGAGCAATTGCAGTTCATTCATGCGCGCAGCAACAAGGCAACGGAGTGCACGGCGATGCCTTCTTCGCGACCGACAAAGCCAAGCTTTTCGGTGGTGGTAGCTTTGACGTTCACTTGATCCAACTCAACTTGAAGATCCGCCGCGATCAGCGCGCGCATCGATTCGATATGCGGCGCCATTTTCGGCGCCTGGGCAACGATGGTGTTGTCGACGTTACCGATTTTCCAGCCCTTGGCGTGGATCAGACTGACCACATGACGCAGCAGCACGCGGCTGTCGGCGCCTTTGAATTGCGGGTCGGTGTCCGGGAAGTGTTTGCCGATATCACCCAGCGCCGCGGCGCCGAGCAAGGCATCACTCAAGGCGTGCAGCAGGACGTCACCGTCGGAATGAGCGAGCAGCCCGAAGCCGTGTGCAATCCGCACGCCGCCCAGAGTAATGAAATCGCCTTCAGCGAAACGGTGCACATCGTAGCCGTGGCCAATACGCATAAAAAAACGCCCCGATTTTTGTCAGGGCGTGATTCTACCTGCTTTGTCAGACATTAGGCGCCTAGAGCGCGCGCGTGATGCTGCAAGTGGTCGTCAATGAAGCTTGAGATGAAGAAATAGCTGTGGTCGTAGCCCGGTTGCAGGCGCAACTCCAGCGGATGCCCCGCTTGTTTTGCTGCGTGTTGCAGGGCTTCGGGCTTGAGCTGGGTGGCGAGGAAGTCGTCGCGATCACCTTGATCGACCAGCAATGGCAACCTCTCGGCAGCATCGGCGATCAGCACGCACGCGTCCCACTCTTTCCACTTCGAGCGGTCTTCGCCCAGATAATGAGAAAAGGCTTTCTGGCCCCACGGGCAATCGATCGGATGGGTGATCGGCGAAAAGGCCGACACCGATTTATAGCGCCCGGGGTTGCGCAAAGCACAAACCAGAGCACCGTGACCGCCCATGGAGTGGCCGCTGATGCTGCGTTTGTCGGAGGCGGGGAAATGCGCTTCAACCAGTGCAGGCAATTCCTTCACGACATAGTCATGCATCCGATAGTGACGCGCCCATGGCGCCTGCGTGGCGTTCAGATAAAACCCCGCGCCGAGGCCAAAGTCCCAGGCCTTCTCTGCATCGTCAGGGACATCCGGGCCACGCGGGCTGGTGTCCGGCGCGACGATGATCAGACCGAGCTGCGCGGCCATGCGCATCGCACCGGCCTTCTGCATGAAGTTCTCATCGGTACAGGTCAGCCCCGACAACCAGTACAACACCGGCAGCTTGCCGCCCTGCTCCGCCTGCGGCGGCAGGTAGACGGCAAAGACCATATCGCAATCAAGCACTTCGGAGCGATGGCGATAACGCTTGTGCCAACCACCGAAACTCTTCTGACAGGAAATATTTTCCAGGTTCAAGGGATTCTCCCTAGCTGTAAGCGGCAAGCCGCAAGCTTCAAGAAAAAGCACGAACGCCTTTACTTGCAGCTTGAAACTTGCAGCTCGGAGCTGCTGTTAGAAATGTATGACGGTGCGGATGCTCTTGCCTTCGTGCATCAGGTCGAACGCCTTGTTGATATCTTCCAGGCCCATGGTGTGGGTGATGAAGGTATCCAGCGGGATTTCGCCGCTCTGGGCCATGTCGACGTAGCTTGGCAATTCGCTGCGGCCACGCACGCCGCCGAACGCCGAACCGCGCCAGACGCGACCGGTGACCAGCTGGAATGGGCGAGTGGCAATTTCCTGGCCGGCACCGGCCACACCGATGATGACCGACTCGCCCCAGCCTTTGTGGCAGCACTCAAGCGCGGCGCGCATCAGTTGCACATTGCCGATGCACTCGAAGGAAAAGTCGACGCCGCCGTCGGTCATGTCGACGATCACTTCCTGGATCGGACGATCGTAGTCTTTCGGGTTCACGCAGTCGGTAGCACCCAGCTGCCTGGCAATTTCGAACTTGGCCGGGTTGATGTCGATGGCGATGATGCGCGCGGCCTTGGCTTTCACCGCGCCAATCACGGCCGACAAGCCAATACCACCGAGACCGAAGATAGCCACGGTGTCACCCGGTTTGACCTTGGCGGTGTTGAGCACGGCGCCGATGCCGGTGGTGACGCCGCAGCCGAGCAGGCAGACCTTTTCCAGCGGCGCATCTTTGGAGATCTTGGCCACGGAAATTTCCGGAAGCACGGTGTATTCAGAGAAGGTCGACGTGCCCATGTAGTGGAAAATCGTTTCGCCCTTGTAGGAAAAACGCGAAGTGCCGTCTGGCATCAGGCCTTTGCCTTGGGTAGCGCGAATGGCCTGACAGAGGTTGGTCTTGCCCGATTTGCAGAATTTGCACTGGCCGCATTCAGGGGTGTAGAGGGGGATGACGTGATCGCCGACGGCGACCGAGGTCACGCCCTCGCCAATCGCTTCAACGAGAGCGCCGCCTTCATGACCGAGGATCGACGGGAAGATGCCTTCCGGATCTGCGCCGGACAAGGTGTAGGCGTCCGTATGGCATACGCCGGAAGCGACGACGCGCAGCAGCACTTCACCGGCCTTGGGCATGGCGACATCGACTTCTACGATTTCCAGGGGCTTCTTGGCCTCGAAGGCAACGGCGGCGCGTGACTTGATCATGCTGACTCTCCAGTAAATCCAGTGAATAAAAAAGCAGACAGACAGTGTAGTTCAGCGCGCCCTGAGGAATAATCCGGACGAAAGCAAAACATTATTGCCATACAGGGATAATCCAAGTGTCGGAAAACCGCTGGGAAGGCATTGACGAGTTTGTCGCCGTCGCCGAGTGCAACCAATTCACCGCCGCTGCCGAACGTCTTGGGGTTTCTTCCTCACACATCAGTCGACAAATCGTTCGGCTCGAAGAGCGTTTGCAGACGCGTCTGCTCTACCGCAGTACCCGTCGCGTAACGCTGACCGAAGCCGGGCAGACTTTCCTGCAACATTGCCAGCGCCTGCAGGACGGTCGTGAGGAAGCCTTGCGCGCGGTGGGCGATCTGACCAGCGAACCGAAAGGCATGCTGCGCATGACCTGCGCCGTAGCCTATGGCGAACGGTTCATCGTGCCGCTGGTGACGCGCTTCATGGGGCTGTATCCGCAGTTGCGCATCGACATCGAGTTGAGCAATCGCCAGCTGGACCTAGTGCATGAAGGGCTGGACCTGGCGATTCGCCTCGGTCGGCTACAGGATTCACGCTTGGTCGCGACACGTCTGGCGCCACGAAGAATGTACCTGTGCGCGTCACCTTCCTACCTTGAACGGTACGGGCGCCCACACAGTTTGTCGGAGTTGAGTCGGCACAACTGCCTGATCGGCAGTTCGGATATTTGGCAACTGGAACAGAACGGCCGGGAATTTTCCCAGCGGGTGCAGGGAAACTGGCGCTGCAACAGTGGGCAGGCGGTGCTGGATGCGGCGCTGCAGGGGGTCGGGTTGTGTCAGTTGCCGGACTATTACGTGCTCGAGCATTTGCACAGCGGCGCGCTGATTTCCTTGCTGGAGACGCATCAGCCGCCGAATACGGCGGTGTGGGCGCTGTATCCGCAGCAGCGGCATTTGTCGCCGAAGGTGCGCAAGTTGGTGGATTATTTGAAGGTGGGACTGGCGGAGCGTCCGGAATATCGGGATTGAAAAGCCAAAAGATCGCAGCCTTCGGCAGCTCCTACAGGAAATCGCATTCCTCTGTAGGAGCTGCCGAAGGCTGCGATCTTTTGGTCTTTAAGGGCGGTTCGCCCAACGCTGGCGCAACCACTCCAGATCTTCCGGCCGGGTCACTTTGAGATTATCCGCCCGCCCTTCGACCAGACGCGGCGCCAGACCGGCCCACTCCATAGCCGAAGCCTCGTCGGTAATCACCGCATCAGCGACCAGACTGTCCGCCAACGCCCGATGCAAAGCCCCGAGGCGAAACATCTGCGGCGTATACGCCTGCCAGATCACGCTGCGATCCACCGTTTCAACCACACGCCCGTTTTTATCAACGCGTTTAAGCGTGTCGCGAGCGGGAACCGCCAGTAGACCGCCCACCGGGTCATCCGCCATCTCAGCGAGCAACTTGTCAAGATCATCACGACTCAGATTGGGCCGGGCCGCATCGTGCACCAGCACCCAATCGTCATCGTCGGCACCCTGCGCATGCAGATGCAGCAAGGCGTTGAGCACCGAACCGGAACGCTCGGCTGCGCCGTCGACCCGCTGAATGCGCGAATCGTTGACGCAGGCCAGGTTCGGCCAATAAGGATCGTCAACCGCAAGACTGACCACCAGCCCCTTGAGGCGCGGGTGATCGAGGAAACAGCCGAGGCTGTGTTCGAGAATTGTGCGCCCGCCCAGTTGCAGGTATTGCTTGGGACGGTCCGCGGCCATTCGGGCACCGACGCCCGCGGCAGGAATCACGGCCCAGAAGGCCGGCAGGGAATCGATCATTGGGCCAACTGGTAAAGGGTTTCGCCGTCCTTGACCATGCCCAGTTCGTGACGAGCCCGCTCTTCAACGGTCTCCATGCCTTTTTTCAATTCGCTGACTTCAGCGTCCATCACCCGGTTGCGCTCCAGCAGGCCTTCGTTTTCGGCATGTTGATCGGCGATCTGCTGTTTCAGCTCGGCGACCTGCGCCAGACTGCCATTGCCCACCCACAGGCGGTACTGCAGACCGGCCAGCAGCAAGAGCAAAACGAGAAACAACCAGTAAGGACTGCGCATCGAATATCAGGTATCCAGTGAAAAAAGACAGCCACGCATCATGTTGCTGCATCTGATAGCACGAAGCCTGGAAAGATCCAGGCTTGTGCTTAAGGCATCAGATTAGTGGCAAATCCATCGCTGTCACGACTTTTCCGACACAATCCGGTGTCCTTTGATCAGGTTGCGCTTAACCGCGGAACTCGGCGCGGCCGTTGTACTTGGCCTTGCCGTTCAACTGCTCTTCGATACGCAGCAGCTGGTTGTACTTGGAAACGCGGTCGGAACGGCACAGCGAACCGGTCTTGATCTGGCCAGCCGAGGTGCCCACGGCCAGGTCGGCAATGGTCGAATCTTCGGTTTCGCCGGAACGGTGCGAGATCACTGCGGTGTAACCGGCAGCCTTGGCCATCTGGATGGCTTCCAGGGTTTCGGTCAGGGTGCCGATCTGGTTGAACTTGATCAGGATCGAGTTGGCGATCTTTTTATCGATGCCTTCTTTCAGGATCTTGGTGTTGGTCACGAACAGGTCGTCGCCTACCAGCTGGGTCTTCTCGCCGATCTTGTCGGTGAGGATTTTCCAGCCAGCCCAGTCGGACTCGTCCAGACCGTCTTCGATGGAGATGATCGGGTAACGCTCGGTCAGACCCTTGAGGTAGTCGGCGAAACCTTCAGCGGTGAACACCTGACCTTCGCCGGACAGGTTGTACTTGCCGTCTTCGTAGAACTCGCTCGCAGCGCAGTCCAGCGCCAGGGTCACGTCGGTGCCCAGCTTGTAACCGGCATTGGCCACGGCTTCGGAGATCACTTTCAGCGCATCTTCGTTGGACGCCAGGTTCGGTGCAAAACCGCCTTCGTCGCCAACGGCGGTGCTCAGGCCACGGGCCTTCAGCACGGCTTTCAAGTGGTGGAAAATCTCGGTGCCCATGCGCAGACCTTCCGAGAAAGACTTGGCGCCGACTGGCTGCACCATGAATTCCTGGATGTCGACGTTGTTATCGGCGTGCTCGCCACCGTTGATGATGTTCATCATCGGTACCGGCATCGAGTACAAACCCGGGGTGCCGTTGAGGTTGGCGATGTGTGCGTACAGCGGCAGGTCCTGATCCTGCGCAGCCGCCTTGGCCGCAGCCAGGGACACGGCGAGGATGGCGTTGGCGCCCAGGGTCGCTTTGTTTTCGGTACCGTCGAGCTTGATCATCGCCTGGTCGAGGGCTTTCTGGTCGCTTGGGTCAGTGCCCAGCAGCAGATCGCGAATCGGACCGTTGATGTTGGCTACCGCCTTGAGCACGCCCTTGCCCAGGTATCGGCTCTTGTCGCCATCACGCAGCTCGAGTGCTTCACGCGAGCCAGTGGATGCACCGGACGGCGCGCAGGCGCTGCCGATGATGCCGTTGTCGAGAAGCACGTCCGCTTCCACGGTGGGATTGCCACGGGAGTCGAGAACTTCACGACCTTTGATGTCGACGATTTTTGCCATTGTTGTAAACACTCCAAAGTTGACGAAAACGACGCAGCTAGAGGAAATCTTTATCGTCGGCAAGCGAGGTACAGCGGGCAGACTTGCAGACGACAGCGCTCAAGCCCGAGGGCATGAGCGACAAATCGTGCGGTACTTTACCGGAGAATCGAGCGTTACGCGGTTTCTACCGTCGGAAAACTCTTCACCAGTTCGTCCAGAGCTTTGAGCTGGGCCAGGAATGGCTCCAGTTTGTCCAGACGCAAGGCGCAAGGGCCGTCGCATTTGGCGTTGTCCGGATCCGGGTGCGCTTCGAGGAACAGACCCGCCAGCGACTGGCTCATGCCGGCCTTGGCCAGGTCCAGGACCTGGGCACGACGACCGCCGGCGGAGTCGGCACGACCACCAGGCATTTGCAGCGCGTGGGTCACGTCGAAGAAGACCGGGTATTCGAACTGCTTCATGATGCCGAAGCCGAGCATGTCGACCACGAGATTGTTGTAGCCGAAGCTCGAACCGCGCTCGCAGAGGATCAACTGATCGTTACCGGCTTCGACGCACTTGTTCAGGATGTGTTTCATTTCCTGAGGCGCGAGAAACTGGGCTTTCTTGATGTTGATCACGGCGTTGGTCCTGGCCATCGCGACAACCAGATCGGTCTGGCGCGACAGGAAGGCCGGCAACTGAATGATGTCGCAGACTTCAGCGACGAGCGCGGCCTGATCCGGCTCGTGGACGTCGGTGATGATCGGCACGCCGAAGGCCTGTTTGATGTCCTGGAAGATGCGCATGCCCTCTTCCAGGCCAGGACCGCGATAGGAGGTCACAGAAGACCGGTTGGCCTTGTCGAAGCTGGCCTTGAACACGTAAGGGATACCCAGTTTTTCGGTGACCTTTACGTACTCTTCGCAAACCTGCATGGCCATGTCACGGCTTTCCAGCACGTTCATGCCGCCGAACAGGACCATCGGCTTGTCGTTGGCAATCTCGATGTCGCCGACGCGGATAATCTTCTGTGCCATCGGGTTACGCCTTCTTCTGGTGTTGAGCCAACGCGGCTTTGACGAAACCGCTGAACAGCGGGTGGCCGTCGCGTGGGGTCGAGGTGAACTCAGGGTGGAACTGGCAGGCGACGAACCATGGATGATCCGGCGCTTCAACCACTTCGACCAGCGCAGCATCGGCGGAGCGACCGGAGATTTTCAGGCCGGCTTCGATGATCTGCGGCAGCAGGTTGTTGTTCACTTCGTAACGGTGACGGTGACGCTCGACGATCACATCCTTGCCGTAGCAATCGTGCACTTTGGAGCCCGGCTCGAGCAGGCAATCCTGCGCGCCGAGGCGCATGGTGCCGCCCAGATCGGACGCTTCGGTACGCACTTCAACAGCGCCGGTGGCGTCTTCCCACTCGGTGATCAGGCCGACAACCGGATGGCCGCTGGCACGATCGAACTCGGTGGAGTTGGCGTCTTTCCAGCCCAGCACGTTACGAGCGAATTCGATGACCGCCACTTGCATGCCGAGGCAGATACCCAGGTACGGAACCTTGTTTTCGCGAGCGTACTGAACGGCGGTGATCTTGCCTTCCACGCCACGCAGACCGAAGCCGCCCGGCACCAGAATCGCGTCGACACCTTCAAGCAGCGCAGTGCCCTGGTTTTCGATGTCTTCGGAATCGATGTAGCGCAGGTTGACCTTGGTGCGGTTGCTGATGCCGGCGTGACTCATCGCTTCGATCAGCGACTTGTAGGCATCGAGCAATTCCATGTACTTGCCGACCATGGCGATGGTCACTTCGTGCTCCGGGTTCAGCTTGGCGTCGACCACTGCGTCCCACTCGGACAGATCGGCACTGCCGCATTGCAGACCGAAACGCTCCACGACGAAATCGTCCAGACCCTGCGAGTGCAGGATGCCCGGGATCTTGTAGATGGTATCGGCGTCTTCCAGCGCGATCACCGCACGCTCTTCAACGTTGGTGAACTGCGCGATCTTGCGACGCGAGGACACGTCGATCGGGTGATCGGAACGGCACACCAGCACGTCTGGCTGCAGGCCGATCGAACGCAGTTCCTTGACGGAGTGCTGGGTCGGTTTGGTCTTGGTTTCGCCTGCGGTGGCGATGTACGGCACCAGCGTCAGGTGCATCAGCATCGCGCGCTTGGCGCCGACTTCGAAACGCAGCTGGCGGATGGCTTCGAGGAACGGTTGCGACTCGATGTCACCGACGGTGCCACCGATTTCGACCATCGCCACGTCTGCATCACCGGCACCCTTGATGATGCGGCGCTTGATTTCGTCGGTGATGTGCGGGATCACCTGGATGGTTGCACCCAGGTAGTCGCCACGGCGCTCTTTGCGCAGCACGTGCTCGTAGACGCGGCCGGTGGTGAAGTTGTTGTTCTGGGTCATGGTCGTGCGGATGAACCGCTCGTAGTGACCCAGGTCCAGGTCGGTCTCGGCGCCGTCGTGGGTGACGAACACTTCACCGTGCTGGAACGGGCTCATGGTGCCTGGATCGACGTTGATGTACGGATCCAGCTTCAGCATGGTGACCTTAAGCCCCCGCGCCTCCAGGATAGCCGCCAATGAAGCCGAGGCAATGCCTTTCCCCAATGAAGAAACAACACCGCCCGTGACGAATATGTAGCGCGTCATGAAAAACCCTAGAAGTCTGCGTTAAAGCGGAACGAGCCGCCGGGGAAAGCGAAGGAAGGCCGAAGCCCCCGATCACCTGCATTAATCACAGTGCACCTTTCGAAAAAACCGCCGCGTTGTGACAGACCGGCAGATGAAACACCGGTACGTTGCTCGCTACACATTTTTTGGAATCGCCCAGCAAAGACTGCTTGGTAATCGGCAACTCCTGCAATTCAGGCGAATCCACAGAAGTTGTATCAAGAAGGGAGCGTAGTCTACCGGAATGCTCCTTTCAGCTCAAACCTTGATCTTCGTCTGTTGGCTGCCAGTGCAATGTCCAGCCTTCGTGCATCTGACCATCGAGACCCGACAGGTTCGCCACCGCGAGCAATTCTTCGCCACGAAACAGCAGCGGCAATCTGCCACGCACGAATGCCGGCACCGCGCGCTCATTGAGCAGACGCTTGAGATCACGACGACCGCGCTCGGCCAGTTGCATGACCTCACCGCCCTGCCGATAGGCAATGCGCAAAGGCCCGAATGGAGCTTGCCCGTGAAACATGACGCGCCCGTTATCGGCCAAGCGTAGCGCTGACGTCGGGGTCTGCCAGTCGGCGCCGATCACTGGTAGGCGCAGCCAATGACCACTCAGCCACCAGATGCGGCCGGCGCTGCGGTGCAATTCGCCGTCGGCCAGCCGCCAGATCGGAGCGGCGTCGGCGCTGGCATCGCGCAGGTCGATCCAGCCCGACCAATGGTCAGCGTCTGGCAGCCGGGTCAACGGTTCGAGCCAGTGGCTGAGGGCATTTCGCTGGCGCGCGTCAGACAACGCTGCCAACGGCGCCAGCGCCAGGGATGGCACGCCGAGCCAATCAAACTCATGTGAAGTTTCAGCCTGCGCCAGATCGATCTGCGCCAGCTCATCAAGCAAGCCCTGCGCTTCACGCAGATGCGCCGCCGTACGCGCCATGCTCGCCTGCGCCTGCGGCCAGCGCTCGGTCAGCACCGGCATGATCTGGTGACGCAGATAGTTGCGCGAAAACTGCCGATCCTGATTCGACGGATCTTCGATCCAGCGCAACTGATGTGTCTGTGCATAACTTTCCAGCTCAGCGCGGCTGACATCCAGCAACGGTCGCACCAGCATGCCCTTCCCCACCGGGCGCTGCTGCGGCATCCCGCCAAGCCCACGTACACCGGCTCCGCGCAACAGGCGAAACAGCAGAGTTTCCGCCTGGTCGTCGCGGTGTTGGCCGGTCAAAAGCACTTCATTGGTCTGCGTCAGCGAATTGAACGCGGCATAACGCGCATCCCGCGCCGCCCGCTCCAGGCTCGCCCCGCCCTTCACGGTTACCCGCTCCACATGCAACGGAACATCCAGCGCCGCGCAAATGGCCTGGCAATGTTGCGGCCACGCATCGGCTGCAGCCTGAAGGCCGTGATGGATATGAATGGCGCTTAGCGCTGGGAGGGATTCGGTTTTCGCCAGGGTGGCGAGCAGATGCAGGAGGACGGTGGAATCGAGGCCGCCGGAGAAGGCGACGCGCCAGTGAGCGGCGTTGCGCCAAGGCTCAAGGTTCAGCAGAAGCTGCGACGGCAAATCACTCATGGACTGACCCATATCTAACTCTTTGCCCCAAAACAAATGTAGGAGTGAGCCTGCTCGCGATAGCGGTGTGACAGCCAACACATGGGTTGAATGTTACACCGCTATCGCGAGCAGGCTCACTCCTACAAGGGGTAGCGCTCGACTTAGAGACCGTAGCTCATCAGGCGATCGTAACGGCGCTTGAGCAGCGCTTCGTTATCGAACTGCTTGAGCATCGCCAGTTGCGAGCTCAGTTCGGCGCGGATCGACGCAGCCGCCGCAGCCGGATCACGGTGGGCGCCGCCCAGTGGCTCACTGATCACCTTGTCGACGATCCCCAGGCCTTTCAGACGCTCGGCGGTGATGCCCATTGCTTCAGCGGCATCCGGCGCTTTCTCGGCGGTTTTCCACAGGATCGAAGCGCAACCTTCCGGCGAGATCACCGCGTAGGTCGAATATTGCAGCATGTTCAGTTGATCGCAGACGCCGATGGCCAGTGCGCCGCCGGAACCACCCTCACCGATCACGGTGGCGATGATCGGGGTTTTCAGACGCGCCATCACGCGCAGGTTCCAGGCGATCGCTTCGCTCTGGTTGCGCTCTTCGGCGTCAATACCCGGGTAGGCACCCGGAGTGTCGATGAAGGTCAGGATCGGCATCTTGAAGCGCTCGGCCATCTCCATCAGGCGGCAGGCCTTGCGGTAGCCTTCCGGGCGCGGCATGCCGAAGTTGCGGCGGACTTTCTCGCGTACCTCCCGGCCCTTCTGGTGGCCGATGATCATTACCGGCTGGTCTTCCAGACGGGCGATACCGCCAACGATGGCAGCGTCGTCGGAGAAGTGACGGTCGCCGTGCAACTCGTCGAACTCGGTGAAGATGTGCTCGATGTAGTCGAGGGTGTAAGGGCGTTTCGGGTGACGCGCCAGGCGTGCGATCTGCCAGCTGGTCAGCTTGCCGAAAATGTCTTCGGTCAGCGTCTTGCTCTTGTCCTGCAGGCGGGAGATCTCATCGCCGATATTCAGCGAATTGTCATTACCGACCAAGCGCAACTCTTCGATCTTGGCTTGCAGGTCGGCGATCGGCTGTTCGAAATCTAGAAAATTCGGGTTCATAGGCGTCCGTCTTGGGTCGTGTCCCAAGTGAGCTTGGGCCGGCCGGTTGTCTATTCGCGCCCTACCTTAAGGGAGAGGCGCGCTGAGGTCGAGATTAAAAATTCAGGTTGCGGGCAAGCGCAATGATGGCACTTGCCGGTCAACGGTATTGGAGGAAGACGTTGTCTCGCCCGAACTGGTCACGCAGGGCTTGAATCAAGGCATCCGCCGGGTCGATCCGCCAGGTCTCGCCGAACTGCAGCAAGGTCTTCGCATCCGGGCTGGTGTACTCCATGGTCACCGGGCACGCGCCGCGATGACGCTTGAGCAGTTCGCCCAACCAGCGTAGCTGATCGCCTTTGAGATCCTGGGTGTGCAGCTTCAGGCGCAAACTCTCGGCCAGATTGGTCCGCGCATCCTCCATGCTCATCACGCGCTTGACCCGCAGGCGCAGGCCGCCGGAGAAGTCGTCGTTGCTGACTTCGCCCTCGACCACCACCATCGCGTCGGTCTGCAGCAGTGACTGCGCGGAATGGAACGCATCGGCAAACAGCGACGCCTCGATCCGCCCGGAACGGTCGTCGAGGGTGATGAAGCCCATTTTGTCGCCCTTCTTGTTCTTCATCACCCGCAGGGCAATGATCATCCCCGCCACAGTCTGCGTATCGCGCGCCGGTTTCAGGTCGATGATGCGCTGACGGGCGAAGCGGCGAATCTCGCCTTCGTACTCGTCGATCGGGTGACCGGTCAGGTACAGGCCCAAGGTGTCTTTTTCACCCTTGAGACGTTCCTTGAGGGTCAGCTCTTTGGCCTTGCGATGGGATGCATAAACGTCGGCATCTTCTTCGACGAACAAACCGCCAAACAGATCGGCGTGACCACTGTCGTGAGTACGCGCAGTCTGCTCGGCCGCCTTGATCGCTTCTTCCATCGCCGCCAGCAGCACCGCGCGGTTGCGGTCGATGTTGGCTTGATAGGCTTTCTGCTCGTCATGGAAATACGGGCCGAGGCGATCCAGCGCACCGCTGCGAATCAGGCCATCGAGGGTGCGTTTGTTGATGCGCTTGAGGTCGACCCGCGCGCAGAAGTCGAACAGATCCTTGAACGGACCGGCCTGACGCGCTTCGGTGATCGCTTCCACCGGGCCTTCACCGACGCCTTTGATCGCGCCGAGGCCATAAACGATACGGCCGTCGTCGTTCACCGTGAACTTGAACTCCGAAGTGTTCACGTCTGGCGCGTCGAGACGCAGCTTCATCGTCCGCACTTCCTCGATCAAGGTCACGACCTTGTCGGTGTTGTGCATGTCCGCCGAGAGTACCGCGGCCATGAACGGCGCCGGGTAGTGAGCTTTCAGCCAAGCGGTCTGGTACGACACCAGACCGTAGGCGGCAGAGTGGGACTTGTTGAAGCCGTAACCGGCGAATTTTTCCACCAGGTCGAAAATGTTACCGGCAAGGTCGGCGTCGATGCCGTTGGTCGCGCAACCTTCAATGAAACCGCCGCGCTGCTTGGCCATTTCCTCGGGCTTTTTCTTACCCATCGCTCGACGCAGCATGTCCGCACCACCGAGGGTGTAACCGGCCATGACCTGGGCAATCTGCATCACCTGTTCCTGATACAGGATGATGCCGTAAGTCGGCGCCAGTACCGGCTTGAGGCCGTCGTACTGGTAGTCCGAGTGCGGATAGGCCAGCTCGGCGCGCCCGTGCTTACGGTTGATGAAGTCGTCCACCATGCCCGATTGCAGCGGGCCCGGACGGAACAGTGCCACCAGTGCGATCAAGTCTTCCAGGCAGTCGGGCTTGAGCTTTTTGATCAGCTCCTTCATGCCGCGGGATTCAAGCTGGAACACCGCCGTGGTTTCGGCTTTTTGCAGCAACTGGTAGGTCGGCTTATCGTCCAGCGGGATAAAAGCGATATCCAGCGGCGGCTCGTTGACCTTGGCGCGGTCGCGGTTGATGGTTTTCAGCGCCCAGTCGATGATCGTCAGCGTACGCAGGCCGAGGAAGTCGAACTTCACCAGACCGGCTGCCTCAACGTCGTCCTTGTCGAACTGGGTCACCAGACCGTCGCCGGCCTCGTCGCAATAGATTGGCGAGAAGTCGGTCAGCTTGGTCGGTGCGATCACCACACCACCGGCGTGTTTGCCGACGTTACGCACCACGCCCTCGAGCTTGCGCGCCATCTCCCAGATTTCCGCCGCTTCTTCATCGACCTTGATGAAGTCACGCAGGATCTCTTCCTGCTCGTAGGCTTTTTCCAGGGTCATGCCGACTTCGAACGGAATCATCTTCGACAGACGATCCGCCAGGCCGTAGGACTTGCCCTGCACACGCGCCACGTCGCGCACCACAGCCTTGGCGGCCATGGAACCGAAGGTGATGATCTGGCTCACCGCGTTGCGGCCGTATTTCTCGGCCACGTAATCGATCACCCGGTCACGACCGTCCATGCAGAAGTCGACGTCGAAGTCGGGCATGGAGACCCGTTCCGGGTTGAGGAAACGTTCGAACAGCAGGTCATATTCCAGCGGGTCGAGGTCGGTGATCTTCTGTACGTAAGCCACCAGCGACCCGGCACCCGACCCACGGCCCGGACCTACCGGTACGCCGTTGTTCTTGGCCCACTGGATAAAGTCCATCACGATCAGGAAGTAACCGGGAAAGCCCATCTGGATGATGATATCCAGCTCGAAATTCAAGCGATCGACATACACCTGACGCTTGGCTTCGTAGTCTTCGGTGGTGTCCCTGGGCAGCAGCACCGCCAGGCGTTCTTCGAGACCTTCGAAGGAAACCTTGCGGAAATATTCGTCGATGGTCATGCCATCGGGGATCGAGAAGTTGGGCAGGAAGTGCGTGCCCAGCTTCACGTCGATGTTGCAGCGCTTGGCAATCTCGACGGTGTTTTCGATGGCGTCGGGAATATCGCTGAACAGCTCGAGCATTTCCTCGGCGCTTTTCAGGTATTGCTGATCGCTGTAATTCTTTGAGCGGCGCGGATCGTCGAGTGCGCGGCCTTCACCGATACACACGCGGGTTTCGTGGGCGGCAAAGTCTTCCTGCTTGATGAAGCGCACATCGTTGGTCGCCACCAGCGGCGCGCCGAGTTTGTCGGCCAGTGCCACGGCGCCGTGCAGTTGCTCTTCATCGTTGGGACGGTTGGTGCGCTGGATTTCCAGATAGAAGCGATCCGGGAACACCGCCATCCACTCGCGCGTCAGCGCTTCGGCTTCCGCCGGATTGCCGCCGATCATGGCCATGCCGATCTCGCCTTCTTTGGCGGCGGACAGCATGATCAGGCCTTCGTTGGCCTCGGCCACCCACTCGCGCTCGACGATGACCATGCCGTTGCGCTGGCCTTCGATGAAGCCGCGGGAGATCAATTCGGTGAGATTGCGATAACCCTGAGCGTTCATCACCAGCAGGCTGATGCGGCTCAGCGGCGCATCCGGGTCCTTGTTCGCCAGCCACAGGTCGGCACCGCAGATCGGCTTGATGCCGGCGCCCATGGCGTTTTTATAGAACTTGACCAGAGAACACATGTTGTTCTGATCGGTGACCGCGACCGCCGGCATGTTCATGGCGGTCAGCGCCTTGACCAGGGGCTTGATCCGCACCAGCCCGTCGACCAGGGAGTACTCAGTGTGCAGGCGTAGATGAACGAATGAAGCCGGCATAGTGATCCTGTCCAGTTACATAGAGACAACGAGGCCCGGATTGTACCGGGCCTCGAATAAAACATCAGCCTTGTGCCTAAACCTGCGTGAGGCTTTCCCGCGCCTCATAAGCCAGGCGGACCGGGGCGAACGAGCGGCGGTGAATCGGCGTCGGGCCGAGCCGCGCCAGCGCTTCCAGATGAACGGGCGTCGGGTAGCCTTTATGGCCGCCGATGCCGTAGCCCGGGTAGATCAATTCGAATGCCGCCATCTCGCGATCGCGACTGACCTTGGCCAGAATCGACGCCGCTGCGATGGCCGGAACCTTGCCATCACCCTGAATCACCGCTTCGGCGCGCATCGGCAGATGCGGGCAGCGGTTGCCATCGATCATCGCCAGTTTCGGCTGAACGTGCAGGCCAGCGACCGCACGCTGCATCGCCAACATGGTGGCGTGGAGAATGTTCAGATCATCGATTTCTTCGACCTCGGCGCGGGCAATGCACCAGCTCAGGGCCTTTTCGCAGATCTCGTCGTACAGCTTTTCACGCTTGGCTTCGGTGAGCTTCTTCGAATCGTCGAGACCGAGGATTGGCCGGTTCGGATCGAGGATCACCGCCGCTGTCACCACCGCGCCACACAAGGGGCCACGACCCACTTCATCGACGCCGGCGACGAGTTCTTCGACTTCGGCGACCAGGGTGAAATCGAGGCCCATCTGCATGCTTGTCTTGCTCATTGTGGTTTGCCAATCAGGTTAAGGACGGCGTCCGCCGCCTGATTGGAAGCATCGCGCCGCAGCGTGCGGTGGATCTCGTCGAAACCGCGGGTCTGTTCCTCTCCGCCTTCGATCAATGGCGACAGCGTCTGCGCCAACGCCTCGACAGTCGCATCATCCTGCAACAACTCCGGCACCAGCAAGCGCTGGGCGAGCAAGTTGGGCAGCGACACGTAGGGGCTCTTGACCATGCGTTTGAGAATCCAGAATGTCAGCGGCGCCAATCGATACGCCACCACCATCGGCCGCTTGTACAGCAGCGCTTCAAGGGTAGCAGTGCCCGATGCGATCAACACGGCGTTGCACGCGGCGAGGGCCAGATGCGATTTACCATCGAGCAATGTCACCGGCAAATCGCGGCCGACCAGCAGCGCTTCCAATTGCACGCGGCGTTCCGGATTGGCACAGGGAATGACAAAGCGTACGCCCGGACGCATGCCTCGCAGGCGCTCGGCAGTATCCAGAAACAGTGCGCCGAGGCGACTGACTTCACCGCCACGGCTGCCCGGCATCAGTGCCACCAGCGGGCCGTCGGGCAAACCCAACTCGGCACGTGCAGCGGCGCGGTCAGCCTCGAGCGGAATCGTATCGGCGAGGGTGTGACCGACGAAACGTACCGGCACGCCCTTCTCTTCGTAGAATTTCGCTTCGAACGGCAACAGCGTGAGCATCAGATCGCAACCTTCGCGGATCTTCAGCACCCGCTTCTGCCGCCAAGCCCACACCGACGGGCTGACGTAATGCACGGTCTTGATCCCGGCCTGACGCAGCTTGAGTTCGATATTGAGGTTGAAATCCGGCGCGTCGATGCCGATGAACACGTCCGGCCTGGCGCCGATCAGCGTGGCAATCAAGTCCTTGCGGCGCTTGAGCAATTCACGCAGCCGACCGAGCACTTCCACCAGGCCCATGACCGACAGGCGCTCCATGGGGAAGTACGAGGTCAGGCCTTCGGCCTGCATCAGCGGCCCGCCGACACCGATGAACTCGATCGCCGGATGTTGTGCCTTGAGCGCGCGCATGAGGCCGGCGCCGAGAATGTCACCGGAAGCCTCACCCGCCACCAGCGCAATACGCAGACTGGCCATGATCAGCGGGTGATGCCGCGGGTCGATGCCTGGATCGAATCGCGGAACACGGCGACTTCAGGGAACTGCGCAGACGGCTCGACCAGCTCGGCCAGCGCCTGCTCGACCGTCAGGCCCTGGCGGTAGACGGTCTTGTAGGCACGGCGCAAGGCGTGGATCGCATCTTCGCTGAAACCGCGACGGCGCATGCCTTCGAAGTTCATGCTGCGCGCCTCGGCCGGGTTGCCGAACACGGTGACGAACGCCGGAACGTCCTTGCCGATCGCCGTGCCCATGCCGGAAAAGCTGTGCGCGCCGATGTGGCAGTACTGATGCACCAGGGTGAAACCGGAGAGGATCGCCCAGTCGTCAACGTGCACATGGCCAGCCAGCGCAGTGTTGTTGACCAGAATGCAGTGATTGCCGATGACGCTGTCGTGACCGATGTGGGCATAGGCCATGATCAGGTTGTGATCACCCAGGGTGGTTTCCGAACGATCCTGAACGGTGCCACGGTGAATGGTCACGCCTTCGCGGATGACGTTGTGGTCACCGATCACCAGGCGGGTTTCCTCGCCTTTGTATTTCAGATCCGGGGTGTCTTCGCCTACCGAAGAAAACTGGTAGATGCGATTGTGCTTACCAATGCGGGTCGGCCCCTTGAGGATCACATGCGGCCCGATCACGGTACCCTCGCCGATTTCCACACCTGCGCCGATGATCGACCACGGGCCGACCTCGACGCCGTCAGCCAGAACGGCGGACGGATCGATGATTGCGCGAGGGTCAATCAAACTCATACTTTTTGTTCCGCGCAGATGATTTCCGCCGAGCAGACCGGCTTGCCATCGACCGAAGCCTGGCACTCGAATTTCCAGATCTTGCGCTTGCAACTGATGAAGGTCGCTTCAAGAATCAACTGGTCGCCCGGCTTGACTGGCTGACGGAAGCGCAGCTTGTCGGAACCGACGAAGTAATACAGGGTGCCGTCGGCCGGTTTGACGTCGAGCATCTTGAAACCGAGGATCCCGGCAGCCTGAGCCATCGCTTCGATGATCAGCACGCCCGGCATGATCGGATGCGCAGGGAAGTGACCATTGAAGAACGGTTCATTGATGCTGACATTCTTGTAGGCGCGAATTCGCTTGCCTTCAGTGTCCAGTTCCACCACCCGGTCCACCAGCAGGAACGGGTAACGGTGAGGCAGGTATTCGCGAATCTCGTTGATGTCCATCATTTCAGGGGAAAGCCTATGTAAAGATTGGGAGCGCGACTGACGCGCACTCCTCTAGCAAATCAAGGAGGCAGTCTAGAGGCTGTGCACACTTGATATGGAAATGGTATCAGCCATCAGATGAAGCATTGCCGTCAGGGGTCACTTCCCCTACGCGCTTTTCCAGCTGTTTCAACCGTCGCGCGATGTCATCAAGCTGACGGATGCGGGCCGCGCTTTTGCGCCATTCGGCCGCCGGTTGCATGGCTGTGCCGGAAGAATAGGCGCCCGGCTCGGTAATCGAGTGGGTCACCATGGTCATCCCGGTCAGGAAAACGTTGTCGCAGATATCAATGTGGCCGACCAGACCGACACCACCGGCGAGCATGCAGTGCTTGCCGATTTTGGTGCTGCCGGAGATGCCGACACAGGCGGCCATGGCGGTGTGATCACCGACCTGGACGTTGTGCGCAATCTGGATCTGGTTGTCGAGCTTGACGCCGTTGCCGATCACGGTATCGGCCAGGGCGCCGCGGTCGATGGCGGTGTTCACGCCAATCTCGACATCGTCGCCGATGGTGACGCCACCGATCTGGGCGATTTTCTGCCAGACGCCTTTTTCGTTGGCGAAGCCGAAGCCCTCGCCACCGATCACGGCACCGGACTGAATCACCACACGTTTGCCGATGCGTACGTCGTGATACAGCGTGACGCGAGGAGCCAGCCAGCCGCCCTCACCGATCTCGCTGCGAGCGCCGACCACGCAATGCGCGCCCAGCGTCACCTGTGCCGCAACGCGAGCACCGGCTTCGATGACCACGAACGGGCCAATGCTGGCACTCGGATCAACTACCGCGTCCGGCGCAATGACCGCCGTCGGGTGAATACCCGCAGCAGCTTTTGGCTTTGGATCGAACAAATGCGAGATACGCGCGTAGGCCAGATAAGGATCCGGCACCACCAGGGCATTACCGGCGAAACCTTCAGCGTCCGCTTGCTTGAGCAGCAGCGCAGCGGCCTGTGAACCGGCCAGGTATTTACGGTATTGGGGATTTGCCAGAAAGCTCAACTGAGCTGGGCCAGCCTCTTGCAAAGTGGCTAGCCCAGTAATTTGCGTCTCGGGGTCGCCACGCAGGGTGGCGCCGAGGTGCTCGGCCAACTGGCCGAGCCTGATAGTTACGGTCATGGGTTACTTCAGCTGATTCATGCGCTCGATAACCTGGCGCGTGATGTCGTACTGAGGTTTGACATCGATGACTGCGCCACGCTCGAACACCAGGTCAAAACCACCTTTCTTGATGACTTCTTCCACAGCGCTGTCCAGTTTCGGCTTCAGCTGCTTGAGCATTTCGCGGTCAGCCACGGCCTTGGCTTCGTTCAGTTCCTTGGACTGGAACTGGAAGTCGCGGGCCTTTTGCTTGAATTCCAGCTCCAGACGCTCACGTTCGCCCTGCTGCATCTTGTCGCCACCGGCCATCAGACGGTCCTGAATGCCTTTGGCGCTGCTTTCCAGGGTTTTCAGCTTGGTCAGTTGCGGACCGAACTTCTTCTCGGCATCCACGGCGTATTTCTTCGCCGCGTCGGATTCCAGCAGTGCCATCTGATAGTTCAGCACGGCAATTTTCATGTCGGCGAACGCCGGGCCTGCCACCAGTACGGAGGCCAGGAGAACCAATTGAGTCAACTTACGCACGATGCACTCCTACAAAATCCATTGTCGTTGTCTTGGGTCAGACGCTTAGAACGTCTGGCCGAGGGAGAATTGGAACACTTGAGTTTCAGCGTCATCCGGTTTCTTGATCGGCATCGCCAGGGCGAAGCTCAAAGGCCCCAGTGCGGTGACCCAGGTCACGCCGACACCGACGGAACTGGCCATGTTGCTCAGACTGATGTCGTTGCACTGAGTGCTGGAAGTCGAACCGGCGCTCGCGTTGGTCGTCTTGTCGCACTTGGAATCGAATACGTTACCCACGTCCCAGAATACCGAGGTCCGCAGAGAACGCTGATCTTTCACGAACGGCAGCGGGAACAAAACCTCGACACCACCCTGAATCAATACGTTACCGCCGAATGGCAGCGGATCCTGATCCGGGTCACGAAGTGTCCCCGTATTACCCGTTTCAGCTGCACCGCGGCTCGGCGTACTGCGCGGACCCAGAGTGCTGTCCTTGAAGCCACGTACCGAGTTGAAGCCACCGGCATAGTAGTTTTCATAGAACGGCAGGCCGTCAGTCGAGCCGTAACCGTCGCCGTAACCGAGTTCGGTGTGCAGCCGCATGGTGTAGTTTTCGGTGATCGGCTGGAACAGCTGACCACGGTAGTCAAGTTTGAAGAACGACAGGTCGCTGCCCGGGATGGTGGTTTCCAGGGTCAGGCTCTGGGAACGGCCACGGGTCGGCAGAACACCCTTGTTCAACGTCGACTCGGACCAACCGGCCGACGCCTTGAAGTTCAGGTACTGATCGCCTTCCTTTTTAACGAAGTCGAAAATCTCGTCAACGGTATAGCGACCGGTGTTGATCTTGTCCTGCTGGGCAGACAGACCGAACGTCAGACGCGAAGTCTCGCTGATCGGGTAACCGACGTTGACGCCGGCACCGAGGCTGTCTACCGCATAGCTGGAAATATCGGCATCGAGTTCATCGTAGTCGGTGGTGCGGTAGAACGCGTTGTAACCCAGGCTCACGCCATCGGCGGTCCAGTAGGGGTCAACGTAGCCGAAGTTGTAGCGGCTCTGGTATTCGCTGCGGGTCAGGCCGATGCTGACGCGGTTACCGGTACCGAGGAAGTTGTTCTGGGTGATCGAGCCACCGAGGATCAGACCGGCACTCTGGGCGAAACCGACGCTGGCAGTGATCGAACCGGAAGCCTGTTCTTCAACCGCGTAGTTCACGTCAACCTGGTCGTCGACACCTGGCACGGCCGGGGTTTCAACGTTGACTTCCTTGAAGAAGCCCAGACGTTCCAGACGGGTCTTGGACTGGTCGATCAGGTAGGTCGAAGCCCAGCCGCCTTCCATCTGGCGCATCTCACGACGCAGCACTTCGTCCTCGGACTTGGTGTTGCCACGGAAGTTGATGCGGTTGACGTAGGCGCGCTTGCCCGGATCGACAGCGAAGAGGATGTCCACAGTGTGGTCGTCATCGTGCGGCTGAGGCACGCCGTTGACGTTGGCGAAGGTGTAACCCTCGTTACCCAGACGACGGGTGATCAGCTCGGAAGTGGTGGTCATCAGCTTGCGCGAGAACACTTGGCCTTTCTGCACCAGCAACAGCGACTTGACCTGGTCTTCAGGAACTTTCAGGTCACCGCTGAGCTTGACGTCACGAACGGTGTACTTCTCACCCTCGGTCACGTTGACGGTAATGTAGACGTGCTTCTTGTCCGGGGTAATCGACACCTGGGTCGAAGCGATGTCCATGTTGATGTAGCCGCGGTCCAGGTAGTAGGAACGCAGACGCTCCAGGTCACCGGAGAGTTTTTCACGGGCATATTTGTCATCGTTCTTGAAGAACGACAGCCAGTTGGTGGTTTTCAGTTCGAACAGGTCGGTCAGGTCTTCCTCAGGGAATACCGTATTGCCTACCACGTTGATGTGCTGGATGGCGGCAACCGTACCTTCGTTGATCTTCACTTTCAGACCCACGCGGTTACGCGGCTGCGAGACCACTTCGGTATCGACGGTGGCCGAGTAGCGACCCTGGGCGACGTACTGACGTTGCAGTTCGTTACGGACACCCTCGAGGGTAGCGCGCTGGAAGATTTCGCCTTCGGCCAGACCGGATTGCTTGAGGCCTTTCATCAGGTCTTCAGTGGAAATCGCTTTGTTGCCCTCGATTTCAATACTGGCGACCGATGGACGCTCGACCACGGTGATGACCAGAACGTTGCCTTCGCGGCCCAGCTGGATATCTTGAAAGAAACCGGTTTTGAACAACGCACGAGTGGATTCCACCAGGCGACGATCATCCGCCTGCTCGCCGACGTTCAACGGCAAGGCACCAAAAACGCTACCCGCGGAGACCCGCTGGAGGCCATTGACGCGAATATCAGAGATAGTGAAGGACTCGGCGTGAACTTCGGCGATCATCAATACGGTGAGAACCGCAGTTAGCAGCAGACGTTTCATGAAGTCCTTTCTTATTCCAACTGGCAATAAACAAACTGCCGCAAAATGCGGCAGATTCGCAATTCAGCGAAGCGTTACAGTCGACCCAGATCGTTGACCAGAGCAAGCAACATCACCCCGACCACCAAACTGATACCGATCTGTATCCCCCAACCTTGCACCCGATCCGACAAGGGGCGACCACGCACCCACTCGATCAGATAAAACAACAAATGCCCCCCATCCAGTACAGGAATGGGCAGCAAATTCAGAACGCCCAGGCTAATACTCAGATAAGCAAGGAAATTCAGGAAATCAGCGACGCCCGACTGGGCAGAAGCGCCCGCCACTTTAGCAATGGTTATCGGTCCACTCAAGTTTTTTACCGAGAGCTCGCCGAACAGCATTTTCTTCAGTGAATCCAGCGTCAGAATGCTCATGGTCCAAGTGCGACGGGCACCCTCGCCGATTGCGGCCAGCGGGCCGTAGCTGACCTCGCGGATCATTTCCGGCGGCCAGTCGATGGCTTTGACGCCAGCGCCGAGATAACCGCTCGGCGCTTTGCTTTCACCGCGCGCCGCCAGCGTCACCGGGACGTCGATTTGAGCATTGTCGCGCTCGACGCGCAGTATGATTTTGGTATCAGGACGCGTACGAACGGTATCGACCACTTGCTGCCAGTCATCGAGCGGCTGGCCATCAAGCGCCAGCAGCCGATCACCGGTTTTCAGCCCGGCTGCCTGGGCCGGGCCTTTCGGGTCAAGCTCGGCAAGCACCGGCGGCAACGCCGGACGCCACGGGCGAATGCCCAGCGAGCGGATCGGATCCGGCTCGTCGGCACCTTTGAGCCAGTTATCCAGTGCCAGCGTGCGCGGCGACTCAGCGCTCGAACCCTGCTCGCGCACCAGCAGTTGAATGGCGCCGCTCTCACCCAGACGACGAACCAGCTGCAAATTGACCGCAGCCCAGCCCGACGTGGGTTCACCATCGATCGAAACAATCTCCTGACCGGCATTCAGACCGGCCTTGGCGGCAATGCTGCCGGACTCGACCGCACCGATGACCGGGCGCACCTGCTCGCTGCCGAGCATGGCCAGCACCCAAAAGAACACCAGGGCCAAAAGAAAGTTGGCAATCGGTCCGGCGGCGACAATCGCGATACGCTGCCGCACCGACTTGCGGTTGAAGGACTGATCCAACTGATCGACCGGCACTTCGCCTTCGCGCTCATCAAGCATCTTGACGTAGCCGCCCAGCGGAATCGCGGCAACCACGAACTCGGTACCTTGCTTGTCATGCCAGCGCAGCAGCGGCATGCCGAAGCCCACGGAAAAACGCAGAACCTTGACGCCACAGCGACGCGCGACCCAGAAGTGGCCGAATTCGTGGAAGGTGACCAGCACACCCAGGGCGATCAGGGTGCCGGCAATCATATAGAGCGCGCTCATCTACTTTCTCCGCAATCCTGTTCAGTGTCGCGTGTCGCCATTGTGTTGCAAAAACTATCGGCCGTGCCGACTCAACCATTGCTCGGCCAGCATTCGCGCTTTCGCGTCCGCCGTAAACACCGCGTCGAGGTCGTTCAGCGCCACCACTGGCTCCAGATTCAAGACTTCCTCGATCATACTCGCGATTTCCAGGTAGCGAACCCGTCCATCGAGAAACGCTGCCACTGCCACTTCATTGGCCGCGTTGAGCATCGTCGGCGCGCTGTCACCGGCTTCGGCGGCCTGCCGGGCCAAACGCAGGCACGGGAAACGGCTTTCATCGGGCGCTTCGAAATCCAGTCGCGCAATGGCAAAAAGATCCAGTGGCGGTACGCCGGAATCGATGCGCTCCGGCCAGGCCAGGGCGTTGGCGATCGGTGTGCGCATGTCCGGGTTACCCAACTGCGCCAGCACCGATCCATCGACATAATCCACCAGAGAGTGGATCACGCTCTGCGGATGAATCACCACTTCGACCTGGGCCGGCTTGGCATCGAACAGCCAGCAGGCTTCGATCAGCTCCAGACCCTTGTTCATCATGCTCGCCGAATCCACGGAGATCTTGCGCCCCATGGACCAGTTCGGGTGCGCGCACGCCTGTTCAGGCGACACATGCGCCAGCTCGGCCAGCGGCGTCTGCCGGAACGGGCCGCCAGAGGCTGTCAGCAAAATCCGACGCACGCCCACCGAACTCAAGCCGCGCGCGAAATCCGCGGGCATGCACTGAAAAATCGCATTGTGTTCGCTGTCGATCGGCAGCAGCACCGAGCCGCTCTTGCGCACGGCCTGCATGAACAGAGCGCCGGACATCACCAGCGCTTCCTTGTTCGCCAGCAGAATCTTCTTGCCCGCCTCGACTGCCGCCAGGGTCGGACGCAGCCCGGCCGCACCGACAATGGCCGCCATTACTGCGTCGACTTCAGGCGCGGAGGCGACCTGACACAGGCCCTCCTCGCCGACCAGTACGCGAGTCGGCAAGCCGGCTGCACGCAGGTCATCCTGCAAACCGCGCGCTGCGGCACCTTCGGGAACCACCGCAAATTGCGGCACATGCCGCACGCACAACGCGAGCAATTCGCTGAGCCGAGAGAAGCCACTCAAAGCGAAAACCTGATAACGCTCAGGGTGGCGGGCAATCACATCCAGGGTGCTCAGACCGATCGAACCGGTCGCACCCAATACCGTAATCTGCTGGGGACGACTCACGGTGCGGCCATCCAGAGCAATACGGCGAACACCGGAATGGCCGCAGTCAGGCTGTCGATGCGATCCAGCACGCCGCCATGCCCGGGTAGCAGATTACTGCTGTCCTTGATGCCGGACTGACGCTTGAACATGCTTTCGGTGAGATCACCGACCACAGAAATGAAGACGATCAGCGCAGCACCGATCAAGCCTTTGAGCAGCTCGGCCACAGTCCAGTCGCGCACCAGCCCGACAATCGCGGTAATCACCAGGCTCAGAGCCAGACCACCGTAAACCCCTTCCCAGCTTTTGCCCGGGCTGACTTGCGGCGCGAGCTTGCGCTTGCCGAATTTGCGCCCGGAGAAATAAGCGCCGATGTCTGCGCCCCAGACCAGCACCATCACCGCCATGATCAACCAGTTACCCAGCGGATACTGCTTGATCTGCACCAGGCCCTGCCACGCAGGCAGCAGGATCAGCAGACCAATGAGCAGCTTGGTCGCCGCCGTGGACCAATGCGCGCTGGAGCGTGGATACGTCAGCACGAGATACGTGGCAACCGCCCACCAGATCACCGATGCACCGAGCACCCAGGGAGCAAGCCCCGGCAGCACATACATGACGAACAGCATCAGAGCGACCACGGCAGCAAAACCGACGCGGAACGACTGCGCGGTAAAGCCCGCCAGTCGCGCCCACTCCCAGGCACCGAGACTGACTACCAGACCGATGAACAGCGCGAAACCGGCACCTTTGAGCAGGAAAAACCCGCACAAGGCAATCGGCAGCAGGATCAGTGCAGTGATGATTCGTTGTTTAAGCATTAAACCCGGGCTCCAGCTTCGACCTGTTCGCTCGTTTTACCGAAACGACGCTGGCGTGAAGCGAAATCGGCCAGCGCGGTGCGCATGGCTTCGTGTTTGAAGTCCGGCCAGAACAGGTCGGAGAAGTACAGCTCGGCGTAGGCCAGCTGCCACAGCAGGAAGTTGCTGATGCGATGCTCGCCACCGGTGCGGATGCACAGGTCTGGCAACGGCAGATCGCCGGTGGCCAGACACGTCTGCAGCAGATCCGGGGTGATGTCCTCCGGGCGCAGGTGCCCGGCCTGGACTTCCCGTGCGAGACGTTGCGCGGCCTGCGCGATATCCCACTGGCCGCCATAGTTGGCGGCGATCTGCAGGACAAAACGGTTGGCACCGACGGTCATGGCCTCGGCCTCGCGCATCGCTGCCTGAAGCTCAGGGTGGAAGCGCGACCGATCGCCAATGATGCGCAGGCTGATGTTGTTGTCGTTGAGGCGCTTGGCCTCACGACGCAACGCCTTGAAGAACAGATCCATCAAGGCGCTGACCTCATCGGCGGGGCGCTGCCAGTTTTCACTGGAAAAGGCGAACAGGGTCAGGACTTCGACCTTGGCCTCAGCGCACACCTCGATCACCGCCCGCACAGCATCCACGCCCGCTTTATGCCCGGCGACACCCGGCATAAAGCGTTTTTTCGCCCAGCGATTATTGCCATCCATGATGATCGCGACATGGCGCGGCACCGCGGACGGCGCAGTCTGCTTGGTCTTGTCCATTTAAAGCTCGACCCTTATACGGCCATCAGGTCTTTTTCTTTCTCGTCCGTGGCCTTGGTGATCTGGGCCTCGGATTCTTTGGTCAGCTTATCGATATCAGCGATGGCACGACGTTCTTCGTCTTCGCTGATTTCCTTGTCCTTGACCAGTTTTTTCAGCTCGCCCAATGCGTCACGACGAATGTTGCGCACGGCAACGCGTGCGTCTTCGGCGGCACTACGGGCCTGTTTGGTGAAGCCTTTACGCGTTTCCTCGGTCAGGGCCGGCATCGGGATCAGCAGCAACTCGCCCAGGTTGGTCGGGTTGAGGTTCAGACCGGCGCTCTGGATCGCCTTGTCGACGGCTGCGAGCATGTTGCGCTCGAACGCCACGACCTGCAGGGTACGCGAGTCCTTCACGGTGACGTTGGCAACGCCGCTCAGCGGGGTGTCAGTGCCGTAGTAAGGCACCATGACACTGCCGAGGATGCTCGGGTGAGCCTTGCCGGTACGAATCTGGCCGAACGCGTGGTTCAGAGATTCCAGGGATTTCTGCATACGCGCTTGGGCGTCTTTCTTGATTTCGTTGATCATTGTTGGCCTTCCTCGATCAAAGTCCCTTCAGCGCCGCCGTGCACAATGTTCAGCAGGGCGCCGGGCTTGTTCATGTTGAATACGCGCAGCGGCATCTTGTGATCGCGGCACAGGCAGATAGCAGTCAGATCCATTACACCCAGCTTGCGATCCAGTACTTCATCATAAGTCAGATGATCGAACTTCTCGGCATGCGGGTCTTTGAACGGATCTGCGGTGTAGACGCCATCAACCTTGGTGGCCTTGAGCACAACGTCGGCGTCGATCTCGATTGCGCGCAGGCAGGCTGCCGAATCCGTGGTGAAGAACGGATTGCCGGTACCGGCCGCGAAGATCACGACGTCCTTGGAGTTCAGGTGGCGCATGGCTTTGCGGCGATCGTAGTGATCGGTTACGCCGACCATGGAAATGGCCGACATGACGATGGCCGAGATATTGGCACGTTCCAGCGCATCGCGCATGGCCAGAGCGTTCATCACAGTGGCCAGCATGCCCATGTGGTCGCCCGTGACCCGATCCATACCGGCTTTGCTCAGGGCCTCGCCACGGAACAGGTTGCCACCGCCGATCACCAGACCGACCTGGACGCCGATACCGACCAGTTGGCCGACTTCCAGCGCCATGCGGTCCAGCACTTTAGGATCGATCCCGAACTCTTCCGAGCCCATCAGGGCCTCGCCGCTAAGCTTGAGTAGAATGCGTTTATAGCGAGCCTGATAACCACTGCCCTGCTGAGCCATTGCGAATCTCTCCTGCGGCGTATTTAAAATTCTTTGCGAGCTGTTTACAGCTGGCGTTCACTCTAGCTTGGCGCTGCTGCAGCGCCATCGGAACATGGCTTTGTAAGTCAGTTCCGGGTGGAAACCAAATAAAATTGGTAACCCATCTGAAAAGAGGCTGCGCGCGTAAGCGGGCAGCCTCTTTCGGGCGACAGTTGAAAAACCGTCTTATTGCTTGGCGGCAGCCAGCTGGGCAGCAACTTCTTCAGCGAAGTTGTCGACCGGCTTCTCGATGCCTTCGCCTACTTTGAAGTAAGTGAAGGAAACGATTTCAGCACCGGCTTTCTTGGCCAGTTCGCCAACCTTGACTTCAGGGTTCTTGACGAACGCCTGCTCGACCAGGCTTGCTTCTGCCAGGAACTTGCTGATACGGCCCTTGACCATGTTCTCAACAATGTTTTCCGGCTTGCCTTTGATCTTCTCTTCGTTCAGCTGCAGGAACACAGCTTTCTCACGCTCGATCGCTTCGTCGGAGACTTGCGAAGGCAGCAGGAACTCAGGGTTGCTTGCCGCAACGTGCATCGCGATGTCTTTGGCCAGCTCGACGTCACCGCCTTTCAGGACAACAGCAACACCGATCTTGTTACCGTGCAGGTAAGTGCCGACAACGTCACCCTCTACGCGTACCAGACGACGGATGTTGACGTTCTCACCGACTTTGGCAACCAGAGCTTCACGAGCCGATTCCTGAGCGGCGATCAGCGGAGCTGCGTCGGTCAGTTTTTCGTCGAAAGCTTTTTCTACGCTGGCAGCAACGAAGTTCTTGAAATCGTCTTGCAGGGCCAGGAAGTCGGTCTGCGAGTTGACTTCCAGCAGCACGGCTGCCTTGTCATTCGATTTGATGGCGATTGCGCCTTCAGCGGCAACGTTGCCGGCTTTTTTCGCAGCCTTGATGGCGCCCGAAGCACGCATGTCATCAATGGCTTTTTCGATGTCGCCGTCAGCCTTTTCCAGGGCTTTCTTGCAATCCATCATGCCTTCGCCGGTACGCTCGCGCAGTTCTTTGACCAACGCTGCAGTAATTGCTGCCATTTTCAAATTCCTCTTGGATAGGTTTTCAACCATTCCACCCGATCGAACGGGCGTTCAATTCTTCCCGAACCACCCATGTTGGCTGCCGCACATGACAAATACAGACGTGGGCGCCGACAAATGGTTTTCGAGGTGGCAAAAAGGGGGCCAAGCCCCCTTTTTGCTTACTGAGTCAACGCCAGGGGCGTCGATTACTCAGCTGCAGCCTGAGTTTCTTCAGCTGCGAATTCAACAGTACCGCCAGCAACATTGTTGCGACCACGGATCACTGCGTCAGCCATCGAACCCATGTACAGCTGGATAGCGCGGATTGCGTCATCGTTGCCTGGGATGATGTAGTCAACGCCTTCCGGGCTGCTGTTGGTATCGACAACGCCGATGACCGGGATGCCCAGCTTGTTGGCTTCGGTGATCGCGATGCGCTCGTGGTCAACGTCGATCACGAACAGTGCGTCTGGCAGACCGCCCATGTCCTTGATGCCGCCCAGCGAACGATCCAGCTTCTCAAGATCACGGGAGCGCATCAGCGCTTCTTTCTTGGTCAGCTTGGCGAAAGTACCGTCTTCGGCTTGAACTTCAAGGTCACGCAGACGCTTGATGGAAGCACGAATGGTCTTGAAGTTGGTCAGCATGCCGCCCAACCAGCGGTGATCGACGTACGGCGAACCGCAACGTGCTGCTTCTTCAGCAACGATCTTGCCAGCGGAACGCTTGGTGCCGACGAACAGAATCTTGTTTTTGCCCTGGGCCAGACGCTCTACGAAAGTCAGAGCTTCGTTGAACATTGGCAGGGTTTTTTCAAGGTTGATGATGTGAATCTTGTTACGCGCGCCGAAAATGTACTTGCCCATTTTCGGATTCCAGTAACGGGTTTGGTGACCGAAGTGCACACCGGCCTTCAGCATATCGCGCATGTTGACTTGGGACATGATAGTTCCTTGATAAGTCGGGTTTGGCCTCCACGTATCCCAATGACCAACCAGAGGCATAAAGCCCAAGGCACCCAGGTCATCGTGTCGACACGTGTGTGGATTTAAGCTTTTCGGGGCATCCCCGGAAAGCGGCGCATTTTATACCACAGGGTGCGCAGAAACGGAACCCGGAATCTGTATTCGCACCCGCGACCGGGGCGCGGCCCCCTTGGAATCGGCCTGACGGACTCCATTGTATAGAGAGAAGCCAGACATGCAGGCGCGGATTTGCGCCTCCCGTCTGGTAGAATCGCGTTTTTCAGGGTCGCACAATCCACACCTGCCACCCTATTCGTATCCGTAAGCGCCGCCGAGCGCAGAGAGAGCCTGTATGACCGTCAACCTCAAAACCCCCGAGGACATCGCTGGCATGCGTGTCGCCGGCAAACTGGCCGCCGATGTGCTGGAAATGATTGCCGAACACGTCAAGCCGGGCGTGACCACTGATCAGCTCAACCAGATCTGCCACGATTACATCGTCAATGTGCAGGAAGCCATCCCTGCCCCGCTCAACTACAAGGGTTACCCGAAGTCGATCTGCACTTCGATCAACCATGTGGTCTGCCACGGCATCCCGAATGACAAGCCGCTGAAAAACGGTGACACCCTGAACATCGACGTCACAGTGATCAAGGACGGCTACCACGGCGACACCAGCCGCATGTTCCACGTCGGCGAAGTACCGGTCTGGGCCGAGCGCCTGTCGCAAGTCACTCAGGAATGCATGTACAAGGCCATCGAGATCGTCAAACCCGGCTGCCGCCTCGGCGACATTGGCGAAGTGATCCAGAAGCACGCGGAGAAAAATGGTTTCTCGGTGGTGCGCGAGTTCTGCGGCCATGGTATCGGCAAGGTTTTCCACGAGGAACCGCAGATCCTGCACTACGGTCGCGCCGGCACCGGCATGGAACTGAAGGCTGGCATGACCTTCACCATCGAGCCGATGATCAACCAGGGCAAGGCCGACACCAAGGTACTGGGCGACGGCTGGACGGCGATCACCAAGGACCGCAAGCTCTCGGCCCAGTGGGAACACACCCTGCTGGTCACCGACACCGGCTACGAGATCTTCACTTTGCGCAGCGATGACACCATCCCGCGCGTCTCGGCCTGATTCACAGAACGCTCCCAGCCTATAGAAGGAAAGCCAATCGATGCCGCAGGTGGATCCCGAACTCTTCGACCGCGGCCAGTTCCAGGCTGAACTGGCCCTCAAAGCGAGTCCTATCGCGGCGTTCAAGAAGGCGATCCGCCAGGCCCGCGAGGTCCTCGACACGCGTTTTCGCAATGGCCGCGACATCCGCCGCCTGATCGAAGACCGCGCCTGGTTTGTCGACAACATCCTGCAAAAGGCCTGGGAGCAGTTCAACTGGAGTGAAGACGCCGATATCGCTCTGGTGGCAGTGGGCGGCTACGGTCGCGGCGAACTGCACCCCTACTCCGACATTGATCTGCTGATCCTGCTCGACAGCGCTGACCACGAAGTTTTCCGCGATTCCATCGAGCGTTTTCTTACGCTGCTGTGGGACATCGGCCTGGAAGTCGGCCAGAGCGTACGCTCGGTCGACGAGTGCGCCGAAGAGGCCCGCGCCGACCTGACCGTGGTCACCAACCTGATGGAAAGTCGCACCATCTGCGGCCCCGAGCGTCTGCGCCAGCGCATGATCGAGGTGACGAGTACCGCGCACATGTGGCCGGCCAAGGAGTTCTTCCTGGCCAAGCGTGCCGAGCAAAAGGCCCGTCACCACAAATACAACGACACCGAGTACAACCTCGAACCCAACGTCAAAGGTTCGCCCGGCGGCCTGCGCGATATTCAGACGATTCTCTGGGTCGCCCGCCGTCAGTACGGCACCCTCAACCTGCGCGCGCTCGCTGGCGAAGGCTTTCTGGTCGAGAGCGAAAACGCCCTGCTCGCCTCCTCCCAGGAATTCCTCTGGAAGGTGCGTTATGCCTTGCACATGCTCGCCGGCCGCTCCGAAGACCGGCTGCTGTTCGATCATCAGCGCACCATTGCCGGGCTGCTCGGTTTCGAGGGTGACGACGCCAAACAGGCAGTCGAAAACTTCATGCAGCAGTACTTCCGCACGGTGATGAGCATCGCCCAACTCAGCGACCTGATCATTCAGCATTTCGAGGAGGTCATCCTCGCTCCGGAAGATGAAGCGCCGTCGCAACCGATCAACTCGCGCTTCCAGTTGCACGACGGTTACATCGAAGCCCGCAATGACAACGTGTTCCGCCGCACGCCGTTCGCCATGCTGGAGATTTTCGTGCTGATGGCCCAGCAGCCGGAAATCAAAGGCGTGCGCGCCGACACGATTCGTCTGCTGCGCGAACATCGTCATCTCATCGATGACAACTTCCGCAACGATATCCGCAACACCAGCCTGTTCATCGAGCTGTTCAAGTGCAAGATCGGCATCCACCGAAATCTGCGGCGGATGAACCGTTACGGCATTCTCGGGCGTTATCTGCCGGAGTTCGGCTTTATCGTCGGGCAGATGCAGCATGACCTGTTCCACATCTATACAGTCGATGCACACACGCTGAATCTGATCAAGCACCTGCGCAAACTGCAGTACACCCAGGTCTCGGAGAAATTTCCGCTGGCCGCCAAACTCATGGCCAAGTTGCCCAAGCCCGAACTGATCTACATGGCCGGCCTGTACCACGACATCGGCAAGGGCCGGCATGGCGATCACTCGGAGATCGGCGCGGTCGATGCCGAAGCGTTCTGCCAGCGCCACCAGTTGCCGGTGTGGGACAGCCGCCTGATCGTCTGGCTGGTGCAAAACCACCTGGTGATGTCGACCACCGCGCAGCGCAAGGATCTGTCCGACCCCCAGGTGATCCACGATTTTGCCCAGGCGGTCGGCGACGAAACCCGCCTCGACTACCTCTATGTGCTGACCGTGGCCGACATCAACGCGACCAACCCGACACTGTGGAATTCATGGCGCGCCAGCCTGTTGCGCCAGCTCTACACCGAGACCAAACGAGCCCTGCGCCGGGGTCTGGAAAATCCGGTGGACCGCGAAGAGCAGATCCGCCAGACGCAGAGCGCCGCGCTGGACATTCTGGTGCGCGGTGGCACCGACCCGGACGACGTCGAGCAACTCTGGGCGCAACTGGGCGACGACTATTTCCTGCGTCATACCGCCGGCGACGTCGCCTGGCACAGCGACGCGATCCTGCAGCAACCGGTCGATGGCGGGCCTCTGGTGCTGATCAAGGAAACCACCCAGCGCGAGTTCGAGGGCGGCACGCAGATCTTCATCTATGCCCCGGACCAGCATGACTTCTTCGCCGTGACCGTGGCGGCGATGGACCAGCTCAACCTGAACATTCACGACGCCCGGGTCATCACTTCGAGCAGCCAGTTCACCCTCGACACCTATATCGTGCTCGACAACGAAGGCGAATCGATCGGCGACAACCCGGCGCGGATCAAGCAGATCCGCGAAGGCCTCACCGAAGCCCTGCGCAACCCGGACGACTACCCGACGATCATCCAGCGCCGCGTACCGCGCCAGCTCAAGCACTTCGCCTTTGCGCCGCAAGTGACGATCCACAACGACGCCCAGCGTCCGGTGACCGTGCTGGAACTGACGGCGCCCGACCGGCCGGGCCTGCTGGCGCGGGTCGGGGGAATTTTCCTCGAGTTCGACCTGTCGCTGCAGAACGCCAAGATTGCGACCCTGGGCGAGCGCGTGGAAGACGTGTTCTTCATCACCGATGCGCACAACCAGCAGCTGTCCGATCCGCTGCTGTGCAGCCGTTTGCAGGATGCGATCGTCGAACAGCTGAGCGTCAACCAGGAACCAGATATCAAACTTTCGCGGATCAGTATCTGAATCAATGAATTTTCCTGTCGGACCGACCAGCGCCAATGACAGCCTGACAATGAAACCCTGTGGGAGCGAGCCTGCTCGCGAAGCGGTCATTCAGCACACCAATGTTGGATGGACCACCCTCTTCGCGAGCAGGCTCGCTCCCACAGGGCGCGTTCCAGCCTGATATTGTGCCTGTCCCTCCGACATCGACCGAGGCCCCGATGAACAACGCTCTTAACCAGCTCCAGCCGTACCCGTTCGAAAAGCTCCGTGCCCTGCTCGCCACCGTCACGCCGAACCCGGACAAGCGTCCGATTGCCCTGTCGATCGGCGAGCCGAAACACCGTTCACCGAGTTTTGTCGCCGAAGCCCTGGCGAACAATCTGGATCAGATGGCGGTGTACCCGACCACCTTGGGCATTCCGGCCCTGCGCGAAGCCATCGCCGGCTGGTGCGAGCGTCGCTTTGGCGTGCCGAGCGGCTGGATCGATCCAGCGCGCAATGTGCTGCCGGTCAACGGCACCCGCGAAGCGCTGTTCGCCTTCACCCAGACCGTGGTCAACCGTGGCGACGATGCACTGGTGGTCAGCCCCAACCCGTTCTATCAGATCTACGAAGGCGCGGCGTTTCTCGCCGGGGCCAAGCCGCATTACCTTCCATGCCTGGATGAAAACGGCTTCAACCCGGATTTCGATGCCGTTTCGCCAGATATCTGGAAGCGCTGCCAGATCCTGTTCCTGTGCTCGCCCGGCAACCCGACCGGCGCGCTGATTCCGGTCGAGACCTTGAAGAAGT
This sequence comes from Pseudomonas sp. RIT-PI-o, assembly GCF_001297215.1. Lineage (NCBI taxonomy): Bacteria > Pseudomonadati > Pseudomonadota > Gammaproteobacteria > Pseudomonadales > Pseudomonadaceae > Pseudomonas > Pseudomonas sp. RIT-PI-o. The sequence continues at coordinate 191,522 of NZ_LHPA01000026.1, forward strand.
TGATCGCCCTCGCCGATCAGTACGACTTCGTGATTGCCGCCGACGAGTGCTACAGCGAACTGTACTTCGACGAGCAAACCCCGCCGCCGGGCCTGCTCAGCGCCTGCGTTGAACTGGGCCGCAACGACTTCAAGCGCTGCGTGGTCTTCCATAGCCTGTCCAAGCGCTCCAACCTGCCGGGCCTGCGTTCAGGCTTCGTTGCCGGCGATGCCGACATCCTCAAAGGCTTCCTGCTCTATCGCACTTACCACGGTTGTGCGATGCCGGTGCAAACCCAACTGGCCAGCGTTGCCGCATGGAATGACGAAGTGCACGTGCGCGCCAACCGCGCGCTGTATCGCGAGAAATTCGATGCGGTGCTGGAGATCCTCAGCCCGGTGCTGGACGTGCAGCGTCCGGATGGCAGCTTCTACCTGTGGCCGAATGTGCAGGGCAATGATGCGGCGTTCTGCCGTGATCTGTTCGAGCAGGAGCATGTGACCGTGGTGCCGGGCTCGTATCTGTCTCGCGATGTCGATGGCGTCAATCCTGGCGCCGGCCGTGTGCGCATGGCATTGGTTGCGCCGCTGGCTGAATGCGTTGAAGCCGCCGAACGAATTCGCGACTTCATCACCCGACAGCAGTGATCAGCAAACGCTTGCAGCAGCGGCCCTGCTGCAAGCGTTCAAACAGCTATTTGACCTGCCCCAGATTCGCCTCGCTCAAATCCAGTTCCCCCAGCACTTCTCGCAACACGTCATCACCGATCTGGTGCTGACGGCTCAGGCTGTAGAGCTCGAGCCGCTGCGCCCTTAGCGCTTTCAACCGCAAGCGCCGCTCAAGCAGATCCATCTGGAACGCCAGCGCCTGGGCTTCGGCGGAATCGTTGAACACATCGAGTTGATGACGATATTCGGACATGATCCGCGCCTTGAGCTCCGCTGCCAACGCCGCTTGCGCAGCATCCTGCGGCACCACCTCTTCGGTTTCCAAGGAATGAATCGCGGCTTCAGCGGTCTTGCGCCAGGCATCACGCACTTCCTGGCGACGCTTGTCGTCCGGACTTTTTTCGATACCGCGCAGCAGCAAGGGCAGCGCAATACAGGCCGAGACCAGCGACAGCAGGATCACCCCGGCAGCGATGAAGATCAGCAAGTCGCGTTCAGGAAAAGCCTCGGTGCCGATCAGCATCGGCACCGACATCACGCCCGCCAGCGTCACCGCCCCGCGCACACCGCCTACGGTCAGCAACCAGCAGGAGCGCGCCGTCGGCACTTGCGTCAGCTCGCCCTTGCCGCGCAATCGGCGCAATAACACCGACAAACGCCAGATGCTTTGCACCCAGATGAACCGCAGCAGCACCAGCGCCACGAAAATCGCCAGTACATCGAGGCAGCGATAGAACAGCGTCGGCCACAGCGTCGGTTCGTGGCTGACCACGGCTTTGATGATGTCCGGCAATTGCAGGCCGAGCAGCAAGAAGATCAAGCCGTTAAAAGCAAATTCGAGCAATGACCAGACGCTGCGATTGAGCAATCGCGTGCTGGTCTGGCGTGGCAACAGATCGAGCCAGCTCTGCATCATCCCCGCCGCCACCGCCGAAAGAATGCCCGAGGCGCCCAGACGTTCCGCCAAGACGTAAGCGGCGAACGGCAGCAGCAACATGAACACCACGTGGGTCGCCGGGTCGTCCCAGCCACGCGCGATCATCCACGCCCGCAGGCGCCCGACCAGCCAGCTCAGCGCCACGCCGACCGCCAGGCCGCCCAGCGCCACCGCGACGAACGTCAGGCTGGCATTGGTCAACGAGAACACCCCCGTGACCGCTGCAGCGAGGGCGAACTTGAACGTCACCAGACCCGAAGCGTCGTTCATCAGCGCCTCGCCTTGCAGCATGTGCATCAGCGGCGTCGGCAAGCGGTTCTGCGAAATCGCTGAAACGGCTACAGCGTCCGTCGGCGACAACACCGCCGCCAGAGCAAAGGCCACCGGCAACGGAATCGTCGGCAACAGCCAATGGATGAAATAGCCGGCGCCGACCACGGTGAACAGAACAAGGCCGACCGCCAGGGTCAGGATCGGTCCGCGCAATTGCCAGAGCGCACGTTTGGGCATGCGCCAGCCATCGGAAAACAGCAACGGTGGCAGGAACAGAAACAGGAACAGCTCGGGATCGAGGGCGACGTGCAGGCCCAGGTTCGGCCAGGCGAGCAAGGCACCGGCGGCGATTTGCACCAGCGGCAACGGCAGCGGGATGACCCGCCCGACCAGGCGCGAGACGCTGACCAGCATCAGCAGGATGAGGACGGTGTAAGCAGTTTGCATAAAGCGAAAATCTCAGGCGATCGACAGCGTTGAACTGCCATATTAGCCCCTTAGGCTGTGGCTGACCGTTGCACCTATGTCGCACGGCCGGAACGCGACCCCATTGTGGGAGCGAGCCTGCTCGCGAAAGCGGTCGTTCAGCGCACTGAGATAATGACTGACATGGCGTCTTCGCGAGCAGGCTCGTTCCCACAGGGTTTTGCATGGTCAAATCGACCTGAGGCGCCGCGAAACCGTCCGGTCATGGCATAATCCGTCACCATTTTTTTCCAGCCCCTGTAAAGGGGGCGATTCCTTGGCCGTTTCAAGTAAAACGTTGCACCTTTTCGGCATCAAAGCCTGCGACACCATGAAAAAGGCGCGCACCTGGCTCGATGAACACGCTGTCAGCTATGACTTTCACGATTACAAGACCGCCGGCATTGACCGTGAGCACTTGACCCAATGGTGCGACGAGCACGGCTGGCAAACCGTGTTGAACCGCGCCGGCACGACCTTTCGCAAACTCGACGACGAACGCAAAGCCGATCTCGACCAGCCGAAAGCCATCGAACTGATGCTCGCTCAACCCTCGATGATCAAGCGCCCGGTGCTCGATCTCGGTGACCGAACCCTGATTGGCTTCAAGCCAGATATCTACGCGGCCGCTCTGAAGTAAGCAGCCCGTCACTCTTCGTAGAGGTATTCACATGTCCAATTCCCTGTTCAGCATCGCCTTTGGTGTCGGCACCCAGAACCGTCAAGGCGCATGGCTGGAAGTGTTCTACGCACAGCCACTGCTCAATCCTTCAGCCGAGCTGGTCGCGGCGGTTGCGCCGATCCTCGGATACAGCGAAGGCAACCAGGCCATCACCTTCACCACCGCCCAGGCTGCGCAACTGGCCGAAGCGGTGAAAGGCATCGATGCCGTGCAAGGCAAGCTGCTGACCCGTCTGGCCGAAAGCCACAAGCCGCTGGTCGCCACCCTGCTGGCCGAAGACGCGCAACTGACCTCCACGCCTGAGGCCTACCTCAAGCTGCATCTGCTCTCGCACCGCCTGGTCAAGCCGCACGGCGTCAGCCTCGCCGGTATCTTCCCGCTGCTGCCGAACGTGGCGTGGACCAGCCAGGGCGCGATCGACCTCAGCGAACTGGCGGAAATGCAACTCGAAGCGCGTCTGCGCGGCGAACTGCTGGAAGTGTTCTCGGTAGACAAGTTCCCGAAAATGACCGACTACGTGGTACCGGCCGGCGTGCGTATCGCTGATGCAGCACGTCTGCGTCTGGGCGCTTACGTCGGTGAAGGCACCACCGTGATGCACGAAGGTTTCATCAACTTCAACGCCGGCACCGAAGGCCCGGGCATGATCGAAGGCCGCGTTTCCGCTGGCGTATTCGTCGGCAAGGGTTCGGACCTGGGCGGCGGTTGCTCGACCATGGGCACCCTGTCGGGCGGCGGCAACATCGTGATCAAGGTCGGCGAAGGCTGCCTGATCGGCGCCAACGCCGGTATCGGCATTCCACTGGGCGACCGCAACACCGTCGAGTCGGGCCTGTACGTGACCGCCGGCACCAAGGTTGCGCTGCTCGACGAACACAACAATCTGGTCAAGGTGGTGAAGGCGCGTGAGCTGGCCGGTCAGACTGACCTGCTGTTCCGTCGCAATTCGGTAACCGGTGCTGTGGAATGCAAGACCCACAAATCGGCGATCGAACTGAACGAAGCGCTGCACGCTCACAACTAAGCGCCTGGACGATCGATTGTAGGAGTGAGCCTGCTCGCGATAGCGGTGTATCCGTTGCGGATTTGTTGACTGACACACCGTCATCGCGAGCAGGCTCACTCCTACAGGTTTGGCGTACATCCCGCCCAATTTCACAGGGCTGAACCCATGATGATTCCCTCCCCCTGGCGCGCCGATTACCCGGCCATCGCCGCGCTGCAACGGCAAGACCAGACCTATCTGGACAACGCCGCCACCACGCAAAAACCCCAGGCCCTGCTCGACGCACTGACGCATTACTACGCCAATGGCTCGGCCAACGTGCATCGCGCGCAACACCTGCCCGGCGCCCATGCGACGCAAGCGTTCGAAGACAGTCGGCGCAAGGTTGGCCAGTGGCTGAACGCGGGTGACAGCGGGCAGATCATTTTCACCCACGGCGCCACCAGTGCGTTGAATCTGCTGGCTTACGGTCTCGAGCATCTGTTCGAGCCCGGCGATGAGATTGTCATCAGCGCTCTGGAGCATCACGCCAACCTGCTGCCGTGGCAGCAACTGGCGCAACGCCGCAACTTGAAGCTGGTGATCCTGCCGCTGGACGTAGACGGCCTGATCGACCTCGCCGCCGCCGTGCAGCTGATCGGCTCGCGCACACGTTTGTTGGCGGTCAGCCAGTTGTCCAATGTGCTGGGTGCCTGGCAGCCACTGACCGCTTTGCTCGGCATGGCCAAGGCGCAGAACGCTCTGACCGTGGTCGATGGCGCGCAGGGTGTGGTGCACGGTCGCCATGATGTGCAGGCGCTGGGTTGCGACTTCTATGTGTTCTCCAGCCATAAGCTCTATGGCCCCGATGGTCTGGGCGTGCTGTTCGGGCGCAACGCTGCGCTGGAGCAGGTGCAGCCATGGCAATTCGGCGGCGAGATGGTGCTGGACGCCAACTATCACGATTCGCGCTTTCGCCCGGCGCCACTGGGTTTCGAGGCGGGCACTCCGCCGATTGCCAGTGTCATTGGCCTAGGTGCGACCCTGGATTATCTGGCCGGGCTGGATCAGCCAGCCGTGTCGGCCCACGAAGCGGCGCTGCACGACTATCTGCTGCGCGGCCTCGCTGCTCGTAATGGCATTCGTCTGCTGGGCAAGCCGCAATTGGCGCTGGCCAGTTTCGTCGTCGAAGGCGTGCACAACGCCGATCTCGCGCACTTGCTGACCGAACAGGGCATCGCCGTGCGCGCCGGGCATCACTGCGCCATGCCGCTGATGAAAAGCTTCGAACTGGCCGGCGCGATTCGCGTGTCGCTGGCGCTGTACAACGATTCGGAAGATCTCGAGCGCTTTTTCGAGGCCCTGGATCAGGCGCTGGAGTTGTTGCGATGAGCTTGCCGGTTGAAGCAGCCGAAGCGCTGCAGACTTTTCAGAATGCATCGGGCTGGGAACAGCGAGCGCGGTTGCTGATGCAGTTTGGTGATCGTCTGCCGCCGTTGGCTGACGCGCAAAAGTGCGAGGCCAATCGAGTGCATGGCTGTGAAAGCCAAGTGTGGCTGGTGGGGGATTTGCGCGACGGGCACTGGCAGTTCAGGGCGAGCAGCGATGCGCGGATGATTCGCGGGTTGGTGGCGTTGCTGCTGTTACGGGTTAACGGGTTGTCGGCGGCTGAGTTGCGGCAGGTGGATCTGCCGGAGTGGTTCACTCAGTTGGGGTTGTCGCGGCAGTTGTCACCTTCGCGCAGTAATGGCCTCAATGCCGTGCTCACGCGGATGAATGAGTTAGCTCAATAAAAGCGGCTGCTCCGCAGCCATCGCGAGCAGGCTCACTCCTACAATTTGGAATGCGTTCCCCTGTAGGAGTGAGCCTGCTCGCGATAGCGCCCTCAGCCTCAACTTCAAGCCTGAGGTTTTACTCGGTCAGCAGGGCGCCGCACCCCCGCGACGATCTTGTCCACAGCCTTGGTCGCCGCGACCATGCCGAACGTCGCCGTGACCATCATCACCGCGCCGAACCCGCCGGCGCAGTCGAGCTTCACGCCGTCGCCGACAAAACTCTTCTGCAGGCAAATGCTGCCGTCCGGTTTCGGGTAGCGCAGCTGTTCCGTGGAGAACACACACGGCACGCTGTAGTGCCGGGTCACGGTGCGGGAGAAGCCGTAGTCACGGCGCAAGGTCGAGCGCACTTTCGAGGCCAGCGGATCGTTGAAGGTGCGGTTGAGATCGCAGACCTGAATCAGCGTCGGGTCGATCTGCCCGCCCGCGCCGCCGGTGGTGATGATCTGGATCTTGCGGCGTTTGCACCAGGCGATCAGCGCCGCTTTGGCGTTGACCGCATCGATGCAGTCGATCACGCAGTCGATGTTCGGCGTGATGTATTCGGCCATGGTGTCGCGGGTAACGAAATCGGCCACGGCGTGCACCGTGCAATCAGGATTGATGCCGCGCAGACGCTCGGCCATCACCTCGACCTTGGGTTTGCCCACGGTGCTGTCCAAGGCGTGCAATTGGCGGGTGGCATTGCTGACGCAGACGTCATCAAGGTCGAACAGCGAGATCTCTCCCACCCCGCAACGGGCCATGGCTTCCGCCGCCCAGGAACCGACGCCACCGACGCCGACGATCGCCACATGGGCAGCGCGCAGGCGTTCCAGGCCCTCGATGCCATACAAACGGGCGATGCCTGCAAACCGCGGATCTTCTGTACTCATGACCATTACCCCAAAAACCGGCGCGCATTATAGGGCTACGCAGCGGTAAGTTTTAAGCTGCAAGCGACAAGTGTAAGAACTTAAGTCAGAGTCGGATGCCCAATGTCAGGCATTTTCCCGGCAGTTGTACGACTGGTTAACCGCCGGTGTAGGATGCGCGCCCCTCGGACGTCTATCCGACCGAATCTTCGTTCCACAGCCTTTGGAACCCGAAACAGCTATGTCATCGCGTAAATTTGGACTCAACCTGGTGGTGGTGCTGGCCATCGCTGCCCTGTTCACCGGTTTCTGGGCGCTGGTCAATCGCCCGGTCACGGCGCCGAACTGGCCGCAGCAGATCTCCGGCTTCTCGTATTCGCCATTCCAGCAGGGGCAGTACCCCCAAAGGGATCAGTACCCGTCGGACGACGAGATGCGCCGTGACCTGGAAATCATGAGCAAGCTGACCGACAACATCCGTATCTATTCGGTCGACGGTTCGCTGGGAGACATCCCGAAGCTGGCTGAAGAATTCGGCCTGCGGGTCACCCTCGGCATCTGGATCAGCCCGGATCAGGAACGCAACGAACGGGAGATCGTTAAAGCCATCGAACTGGCCAACACCTCGCGCAGCGTCGTGCGGGTAGTGGTCGGCAACGAGGCACTGTTTCGCGAGGAGATCACCCCTGAGGCGTTGATCGTTCTGCTGGATCGGGTGCGCGCTGCCGTCAAGGTACCAGTGACTACCTCCGAGCAATGGCACATCTGGGAAAAATACCCGCAACTGGCCAAGCACGTTGATTTGATCGCCGCCCACGTCCTGCCCTACTGGGAGTTCATTCCCGTCGACAAGGCCGGCCAGTTCGTCTTCGACCGCGCCCGCGATCTGAAAAAACTGTTCCCGAAAAAACCGCTGCTGCTGTCCGAAGTCGGCTGGCCGAGCAACGGGCGCATGCGCGGTGGTGCCGATGCATCGCCAGCGGATCAGGCGATTTATCTGCGCACACTGGTCAACAAGCTCAATCGCCAAGGCTTCAACTACTTCGTGATCGAAGCCTTCGACCAGCCGTGGAAAGCCAGCGATGAAGGTTCCGTCGGCGCCTATTGGGGCGTGTTCAATGCCGCGCGCCAGCAGAAATTCAATTTCGAAGGCCCGGTAGTAGCGATTCCGCAATGGCGCGTGCTGGCGATCGGCTCGGTGGTGCTGGCGCTGCTGTCGCTGACCCTGCTGATGATCGACGGCTCGGCCCTGCGCCAGCGCGGCCGGACGTTCCTGACGTTTATCGCGTTCCTGTGCGGTTCGGTGCTGGTGTACATCGGTTACGACTACAGCCAGCAATACAGCACGTGGTTCAGCCTCACGGTGGGATTTCTTCTGGCACTCGGTGCGCTCGGGGTGTTCATCGTCCTGCTCACCGAGGCCCATGAGCTGGCCGAAGCGGTGTGGATTCACAAGCGCCGGCGCGAATTCCTGCCAGTGCTTGGCGACTCGGACTACCGGCCGAAAGTCTCGATCCATGTGCCCTGCTACAACGAGCCGCCGGAGATGGTCAAACAGACCCTCGATGCACTGGCCGCGCTCGATTATCCGGACTTCGAAGTCCTGATCATCGACAACAACACCAAGGACCCGGGGGTGTGGGAACCGGTGCGCGATTACTGCGAAACACTGGGCCCGCGCTTCAAGTTCTTCCACGTATCGCCGCTGGCAGGTTTCAAGGGCGGCGCGCTGAATTATCTGATCCCGCACACCGCCAAGGACGCCGAAGTGATTGCGGTGATCGATTCCGATTACTGCGTGCACCCGAACTGGCTCAAGCACATGGTGCCGCACTTCGCCGACCCGAAAATCGCCGTGGTGCAGTCGCCGCAGGATTATCGCGACCAGAACGAAAGCACCTTCAAGAAGCTTTGCTACGCCGAGTACAAAGGTTTCTTCCACATCGGCATGGTCACCCGCAACGACCGTGACGCGATCATTCAGCACGGAACCATGACCATGACCCGCCGCTCGGTGCTGGAAGAGTTGGGCTGGGCTGACTGGTGCATCTGTGAAGACGCCGAGCTGGGCCTGCGCGTGTTCGAAAAAGGCCTGTCGGCGGCGTATTACCACGACAGCTACGGCAAGGGCCTGATGCCGGATACCTTCATCGACTTCAAGAAACAGCGTTTCCGCTGGGCCTACGGCGCGATCCAGATCATCAAGCGTCATACCCGCAGCCTGCTGCGCGGCAAGGACACCGAGCTGACCCGTGGCCAGCGTTATCACTTCCTCGCCGGGTGGCTGCCGTGGGTTGCCGGTGGCATGAACATTTTTTCCCCCGTCGGCGCGCTGTTGGGGCGGGCGGCAATGATCCTCGCCCCGCAAGGGGTCGTTCCGCCGCTGCTGTTTTCCGCAACCCCGCCGCTGGCGCTGTTTGTGTTCAAGGTCGGCAAGATCATCTTCCTCTACCGCCGCGCGGTGGGGGTGAATCTGAAGGATGCGTTCTGCGCGGCACTGGCCGGCCTGGCGTTGTCGCACACCATTGCCAAAGCGGTGCTGTACGGCTTCTTCACCAGCAGCATTCCGTTCTTCCGCACGCCGAAAAACGCCGACAACCACGGCTTCTGGGTGGCGATCAGCGAAGCGCGTGAAGAGCTGTTCATCATGCTGTTGCTGTGGGGTGCGGCGCTGGGGATTTTCCTGGTCAACGGCATGCCGAGCAATGACATGCGCTTCTGGGTGACCATGCTGCTGGTGCAGTCGCTGCCGTATCTGGCAGCGCTGATCATGGCGTTCCTGTCGTCGTTGCCCAAACCTGCGGCCAAGGCTGAGCCGGCACCGGTCGTCTAAATCCGCAACGCAGCACTAAACGGCGGCCAACGGTCGCCGTTTTGCTTTAAGATAACCGCCATTTTGCGGGGCTTGGCGGCGTCCCCGGTTCGACTGACCGAACCCAATCCCTGTAGGAGTGAGCCTGCTCGCGATGGCGGTGTAACAGTCGATATGTATGTTGACTGATTAACCGCTATCGCGAGCAGGCTCACTCCTACAGTTGTCCGCGCCCACATTCATGATCTTCGGAGTTTTCCATGACGGCCCACGCCGACCTATCGCCGACCCTTCAACTGGCCATCGACCTGATCCGCCGTCCCTCCGTGACCCCGGTCGACGCCGACTGCCAGAAGCAGATGATGCAGCGCCTGGGCGACGCCGGTTTCACCCTGGAGCCGATGCGCATCGAAGATGTGGATAACTTCTGGGCCACTCACGGCAACAACGACGGTCCAGTGCTGTGCTTCGCCGGTCACACCGACGTGGTGCCGACCGGCCCGGTGACGGCGTGGCAGATCGACCCGTTCAACGCCGTGATCGACGAACACGGCATGCTCTGTGGCCGTGGCGCGGCGGACATGAAAGGCAGCCTGGCGTCGATGACCGTCGCCGCCGAGCGTTTCGTCGCCGATTACCCGAATCATAAAGGCAAGGTTGCGTTCCTGATCACCAGCGACGAAGAAGGCCCGGCGCATCACGGCACCAAGGCGGTGGTCGAGCGTCTGGTCGCGCGCAACGAGCGTCTGGACTGGTGCATCGTTGGCGAGCCATCGAGCACCACGCTGGTCGGCGATGTGGTGAAAAACGGCCGTCGCGGTTCCCTCGGCGCCAAGCTCACGGTCAAAGGCGTGCAGGGTCATGTGGCCTACCCGCACCTGGCGAAGAACCCGATTCACCTCGCCGCTCCGGCGCTGGCCGAACTGGCCGCCGAGCACTGGGACAATGGTAACGACTTCTTCCCGCCGACCAGTTTCCAGGTTTCCAACCTCAATTCCGGTACCGGCGCGACCAACGTGATCCCGGGCGATCTGGTGGCGGTGTTCAACTTCCGCTTTTCCACCGAATCGACTGTCGAAGGCCTGCAAAAGCGCGTTGCCGATATCCTCGACAAACATGGTCTGGACTGGCACATCGACTGGGCACTGTCCGGCCTGCCATTCCTCACCGAGCCGGGCGCGCTGCTCGATGCGGTGTCGTCGAGCATCAGGGACATCACCGGTCGCGAAACCAAGGCGTCGACCAGCGGCGGCACCTCCGATGGCCGCTTCATCGCGACCATGGGCACGCAAGTGGTTGAGCTGGGCCCGGTCAACGCGACTATCCACCAGGTCAACGAGCGCGTGCTGGCGGCGGATCTCGATGTACTGACCGAGATTTACTACCAGACCCTGATCAAGTTGCTCGCCTGATGCTCGCGTGTCCGATTTGCAGTGAACCGCTCAATGCGGTGGACAACGGCGTGGTCTGCCCTGCCGGGCATCGGTTCGACCGTGCGCGCCAGGGCTATCTGAACCTGCTGCCGGTGCAGCACAAGAACAGCCGCGACCCGGGCGACAATCAGGCGATGGTCGAAGCGCGACGTGATTTCCTCAACGCCGGACATTACGCGCCAGTCGCTAAACGTCTGGCTGAATTGGCGGCCAGTTTTGCCCCGGAGCGCTGGGTCGACATCGGCTGTGGCGAGGGTTATTACACCGCGCAAATCGCCGAGGCTCTGCCCCATGCGGATGGCTATGCGCTGGACATTTCCCGCGAAGCCGTCAAACGCGCCTGCAAGCGCAACCCGGCGATTACCTGGTTGATTGCCAGCATGGCCCGCGTGCCATTGGCTTCGGGCAGTTGCCAGTTTCTCGCCAGCGTCTTCAGTCCGTTGGACTGGGAGGAAGCCAAGCGTCTGCTCAGCGTCGGCGGCGGCCTGATGAAAGTCGGCCCGACCCGTGGCCATCTGATGGAATTGCGCGAGCGTCTGTACGACGAGGTGCGCGAGTACACCGACGACAAGCACCTGGCTCTGGTGCCGGCCGGCATGGCGCTGGCCCATAGCGAGACGCTGGAATTCAAGCTGACCCTGGACAAGCCCGAGGATCGCGCCAACCTGTTGGCGATGACACCCCACGGCTGGCGTGCCAGTGCCGAGCGTCGCGCGGCCGTGATCGAACAGGCCGAGCCGTTCGAGACCACCGTGTCGATGCGCTACGATTATTTCGTTCTTCAATAACTTTTGGTCTCGGGCACAGGCCCGGGGCCGGCTAAATCCGCGAATGGATTTTTCAGACCCGCAGTGAGGACATCCATGCGCCAACCGGACATCGAGATTTACCTGAAAGACGCCGACGTCGACCACAAGGCCATTTCCGCCTGGCTCGGCGCAGCGCTGGGCCCGTGCAGCGACTGGGTGCAGAAAGGCCAGACGTACAAGTGCAAGGCCGGCAACGTACCGGTGACCTGGCTGCCGAAGGCCGTGGGCAAGTGGAACAGTCTGTACCTGGAAAGCGACCAGACGCCTTGGGACGATGACATCGCCTGCGCCCGCGCAGCCTTTGCCGCGCTGAACGTCGAAGTGCGTTGCGCACCGGGAACTTGGGTCGAAGAAGAGGGTGAGGAAACCGCCGATCGCTGGATTCGCATCAGCGCAGACGGAGAAGAAGAGATCACCTGGAAAACTGCCTGAAAGCAAAAGATCGCAGCCTTCGGCAGCTCCTACGGGGTCATGTGTACACCTGTAGGAGCTGCCGAAGGCTGCGATCTTTTGGTCTTCAAGGTTACAGGCCTACAACATCCTCAGCCTGCAAGCCCTTCTCGCCGGTAATCACCGCGTACTCGACCTGTTGACCTTCGGTCAGCGAGCGATGCCCTTCGCCGCGAATCGCGCGGTAGTGCACGAACACGTCCACCCCGTCTTCGCGCTGGATAAAGCCGTAGCCTTTGGCGTCGTTGAACCACTTCACGTTGCCGGTTTCGCGTGTTGCCATCTGTTCATACTCCTTTTTTATTATTGAACAGGCTTTTCGCAGGAAAGCCTTCGAGGAACGTCAGCCTGCGTCCGACGTCCATAAAAGGGCCCCGGCGACAGACCGCCGAGTATATGACAGGTGCGAAAAGTCTCAACAGGAGATTACTTCGCCGCTTTTTTGCCGATTTTCAGCGAATCCGGCACACTATCGACCGCCCGAGCACTTGCTCGGTTTTATTCACTCACGCAGAAGCCGTATGACCCGTTCCCCGTTCCGCCGTCTTGTGTTTGGCACCCTGCGCCGCCTGCTGTATCTCTGGGTTCGCTCCGAGACCATCAATCAGTCGTCGTTCACCCTCAACCTCGACCGCAGTCGTCCGGTGTTCTACGTCCTGCAAAACCCCTCGCTGACCGATCTGGCGGTGGTCGACACCGAGTGCACCAAGGCCGGCCTGCCGCGTCCGGTGCTGGCAGTGTCGGTGGGTTCGTTGATCGAGCCGGCGGCGTTTTTCTATCTGACCCCGGACCCGGACTGGCTCGGCCGCCAGGACAAACGCGGTGCGCCGCCGACCCTGACCCGTCTGGTCAGCGCGCTGACGCAGAACGCTGCCGAAGACGCGCAGATCATTCCGGTCAGCGTGTTCTGGGGTCAGTCGCCGGACAGCGAAAACAGCCCGTGGAAACTGTTGTTCGCCGACAGTTGGGCCGTTACCGGACGCCTGCGCCGGCTGCTGAGCATCATCGTCCTCGGGCGTAAGACCCGCGTGCAGTTTTCCGCGCCGATTCATCTGCGTGAGCTGATCGATCACAACAAGGGCCACGAACGCACCGTGCGTATGGCTCAGCGCATCCTGCGGGTGCACTTCCGCAACCTGAAAGCCGCAGTGATCGGCCCGGACATTTCCCACCGGCGCAATCTGGTCAAGGGCCTGCTCAACCAGCCGCTGGTCAAACAGGCGATCCTCGACGAAGCCGAGCGCGAAAATATCTCCCTGGAAAAAGCCAAGGCTCAAGCCCTGCGCTACGGCAACGAGATTGCCTCGGACTACACCTACACCGCGATTCGTTTTCTCGAAGTGGTGCTGAGCTGGTTCTGGAACAAGATCTACGACGGCATCAAGGTCAACCACATCGAGGGCGTGCAGAACGTCGCGCAAGGTCACGAAGTGATCTACGTGCCATGCCATCGCAGCCACATCGACTACCTGCTGCTCTCGTATCTGCTGTTCCGCAACGGCCTGACCCCGCCGCACATCGCCGCCGGCATCAACCTCAACATGCCGGTGATCGGCAGCCTGCTGCGCCGTGGCGGCGCGTTTTTCATGCGTCGCACGTTCAAGGGCAACCCGCTGTACACCTCGGTGTTCAACGAATACCTGCACACCCTGTTCACCAAAGGTTTCCCGGTCGAGTATTTCGTCGAGGGCGGCCGCTCGCGCACCGGACGCATGCTGCAACCGAAAACCGGCATGCTCGCGATTACTCTGCGCAGTTTCCTGCGTTCGTCGCGGATGCCGATCGTGTTCGTCCCGGTGTACATCGGTTACGAGCGCGTGCTCGAAGGGCGCACCTATCTGGGCGAGCTGCGCGGGGCGAGCAAGAAGAAAGAGTCGATCTTCGACATCTTCAAAGTGATCGGCGCGCTGAAGCAGCGCTTCGGTCAGGTCGCGGTGAACTTCGGTGAGCCGATCAAACTGGCGGAATTCCTCGACGCCGAGCAACCGGACTGGCGCCAGCAGGAACTCGGCCCGCAGTTCAAACCGGCGTGGCTCAACGAAACCACCAACCGCCTCGGCGAGAAGGTCGCTCGACACCTGAACGAAGCGGCGGCGATCAACCCGGTCAATCTGGTGGCGCTGGCGCTGCTATCGACCACGCGTCTGGCCCTGGACGATCGCGCCATGGCACGGGTGCTGGATCTGTATCTGGCGCTGCTGCGCAAAGTCCCGTATTCGCCGCACACCACCTTGCCGGAAGGCGATGGCCGTGCGCTGATCGAGCATGTGAAAGACATGGATCTGCTCGCCGAGCAGAACGATGCGCTGGGCAAGATTCTGTATCTGGACGAGCAGAACGCCGTCCTGATGACTTACTACCGCAACAACGTCCTGCACATTTTCGCCCTGCCCTCGTTGCTGGCGAGTTTCTTCCAGAGCACCTCGCGCATGAGCCGCGAGCAGATCCTGCGCTATACCCGCGCGCTGTATCCGTACCTGCAATCGGAGCTGTTCATCCGTTGGAGCCTGGACGAACTCGACGCGGTGATCGATCAATGGCTGGAAGCGTTCGTCGAACAGGGCCTGCTGCGTTTCGAGAAGGATGTTTATCTGCGTCCGGCACCGAGTTCGCGGCATTTCGTGCTGCTGACGCTGCTGTCGAAAAGCATCGCGCAGACCTTGCAGCGTTTCTACATGACCGTGTCCCTGCTGCTCAACAGCGGCCAGAACAGCATCAGCGCCGAAGAGCTGGAAGACTTGTGCACGGTCATGGCCCAGCGCCTGTCGATCCTCCACGGCTTGAACGCCCCGGAGTTTTTCGACAAGAGCCTGTTCCGCCATTTCATCCAGACCCTGCTCGACCTCGACGTACTGCGCCGCGACGAAGCCGGCAAGCTCAGCTACCACGAACTGCTTGGCGAGCTGGCCGAAGGCGCGGCCAAGCGCGTGTTGCCGGCGGAAATTCGCCTGTCGATCCGCCAGGTCGCGCTGCACCGCAGTGAAGATGCGGCGGAGCAGGTTACCGCGTTGCCGGAAGCCTGACGCAAATCCCTGTAGGAGTGAGCCTGCTCGCGATAGCGGTTTTTCAGTCAACATCACTGTCGTCTGACACACCGCTATCGCGAGCAGGCTCACTCCTACAATTGAATGGAGTACTACATGAACAAACTGCTAACCCTCGCCGCCGCTACCCTGCTCAGCGCCTGCCAATCAACCACCCCCGGCAAGGCCAGCCTCGACGGCGAAGTCTTCTACCTGCAACGCATCGCCCTGCCGCCGAGCGCGACCCTGAGTGTCAGTCTGCAAGACGTGTCGCTGGCCGATGCGCCGGCCGTGGTCCTCGCCCAACAAAAAGGCCCAATCGAAGGCCAGGTGCCGCTGCCGTTTCATTTGAGCTACGATCCGGCGCAGGTCAAACCCGGCCACCGTTACTCGGTCAGCGCACGCATCGAGGTCAACGGCGAGCTGATGTTCATCACCACCGAAAACCACGCCGTGCAACTCGACGGCAACGACCCGCAGCCGCTGAAAATCCGCGTCGACGCCGTTCGTTAATCCATTTTTCGCCACAAGGAAGCCGCCATGCGCCGCTCTACCCTTCGCTTCGCCGCCGTCTGCGCCGGCCTGCTGATCTCTGCCAACGCCCTGGCCCTGTCGCTCAATGACCTGTCGCAGCAAGACGCCACCGGCGGCCTCAAGGACGCCCTGACCCAGGGCGCGCAGATCGCCGTGAAACAACTCGGCACCCCGGGCGGTTTCAGCAACAACCCCGAGGTGAAAATCGAGCTGCCGGGCAAACTCGGCAAAGCCGCGAGCAAGATGAAAGCCTTCGGCATGGGCGCCCAGGTCGAAGAACTGGAAACCGCGATGAACAAAGCCGCCGAATCCGCCGTGACCCAGGCCCAGCCAATCCTCGTCGACGCGGTGAAAAAAATGAGCGTGGCCGACGCCAAAGGCATCCTCAGCGGCGGCAACGATTCGGCGACCCAATACCTGAACAAATCCAGCCGCGAACAGATCCGCGCGAAATTCCTGCCCATCGTCAAACAAGCCACCGACAAGGTCGGCGTCGCGCAGAAGTACAATTCGTTTGCCGGGCAGGCAGCGGCATTCGGCGTAGTTGATGCCAAGAGCGCCAATGTTGAGAGTTACGTCACCGAGCAAGCACTTAATGGCCTGTTCGAGATGATCGGCAAGCAGGAAGAAACGATTCGTCAGAACCCGGCCGCTGCGGCGACGAGTCTGGCGAAGAAGGTGTTTGGTACGTTGTAAACGGGCATCACGCGGGGCGAAGTGATTCGACCCCGTGTCTTTTTTCTTCTACGGGCCCGCACAAAAAATACACCGCCTCCCGGCCCATCTTTCTTCTGGCGAATATTTGCAACTGCTCCAACCCTTCCAACATCGATTTCGCCTCACTGCCCGTGCAGGAAAAATTTTCCGCGACGTTGCTCGCCGTAAATTCCTTCGCTTCCCCGCTTTTAGCCACCTGATATAGGGCGCGCTGCCGTTGCGTCAGTTGCTCAAATACGCCAGAGCTGATCAGCCAACGGTCAAAATCCTCGGTGTCTGCCACGCTCTTGCGGTAAATATCGGTAAAGCCGACCACGGCTCGCAGAATGACAGAACACTGGAACTCGATGAAATAGGTCAGATCCAGCTCATCCGCCTCGGTGTGCAGATAGGAGCGCCCGTATTTCACCGGTGCATTGCGTAGCAACAGGCTGATCGTAATGTAGCGAAAGCCCGCGAACTCATGTTTGAACATGAACCAGTAAAACAAGGCTCTCGCAACCCGCCCGTTACCGTCGCGAAAGGGATGTTCGTAACCCATGGCGAAATGCAGCGTGATGGCCTTGATCAGTGGATGCAAATAGTTTTTTTCCAGGATCGAGGCATCGGGCTGATTGATCCAGCCGGACAGCCTCGCCAACCGCGAAACCAGACCCACCGCAGGAGGCGGTCGGTGCACGGTGTTGCCCGAACCATCCTGAACAACCACCTCATCATTGGTTCTGAACAATCCAGGGGAATACTGCTCGTCATCAATCCCCTCCACACCCACTCGATGGATCTCTGCAATCAGCTCAATGCTCAGAGGTTCATAACGCTTTTCCCAAGCGAAATTCATCATTCGATAATTACCCATGACCATGCGCTCATCCGGCGTCCGCGGCTGGCGCTGATGCTTGAGCATGTCCTTGGCAACACGAGTCGTGGTCGCCGCGCCCTCCAACTGGCTACTTGCGATGGCTTCGTCTTCGATCAGGTCATTGAGCAGACAAGAGAAATGCACACGTTCGCCGATCTGACTGGTCATGTAATCCAGCGCGGCCGTACTGGCGTGACGATCCACCACAGCCAAGGTTTTCTGCGCCAGCGGCGTTGGCACATATTTGCCCCACTGCACCGGCTCGCCCAACGGCAACAAACGGATGTACTGGGCTGCCCGCGCCTTCTTCACCAACGCCCAACAAAGGTTGGCGTCCAATCCCGCAGGCCAGCGATAGCGCAACGCCTCGAATGGCAGATAGCGCCCCTGATCATCGAGGGGCTTGAGCAGCGCCAGATAATCCGCAAGTCGTTGCTTGTGGGGCGAGCGGGCCAACAGGTCGAAAACAGGATCCGTTCTGCCGCTTAATGTCGGTGGCTTCTTCATGGGACAGCCTCAAGGACTCGGAAAAACAGAACCCGGAGTACAGCATTCGACGGGCAGCGCCTCAAGATCGGAGGTTTCTGAAAAAGCTGTAGGAAGGCAGCGTGAATTGGCGAGTTGAAATGAATTGGCTGTCAGACGGCCTTCGCGAGCAGGCTCGCTCTCACAGAAAAGCAAAATCAAGATCAAAAGATCGCAGCCTTCGGCAGCTCCTACACAATGAGCGCAAGCTCGAGTACCGCTTTTGATCTTGCCGTGCCGGCCCCATCGGCAGGCTGAGTGGAGGGATTGATCCGGGCGTGGGAGCGCAGCGACCGTTTGGCGCAGCCAAACACAGCGGGAGGAGGTGCAGCGAAGCAAACCGGAGACGCTGCGCCCGGATTGATCCCGGAGCGAAGGAACCCCGAGCCCCAGCGAGGGGCCGAACGCCGGGGCCCAGCGTTTTGGTTACTTTTGGGCGTCTGCAAAAGTGACCCGCTGTAAGAGCGGAACCGCCAGCCGCAACACCCAAAAAAAACGGATATTCACTCAGAACACCCAAAGCATGGTCGGCCCTCAGGCCGCCACGCAACCACAACTCAAACGGAGTCTTTGCGAACCCTGAACCAGGCCGCATACAACGCTGGCAAAAACAACAAAGTCAGCGCCGTAGCCACAATCAACCCACCCATGATCGCCACCGCCATCGGCCCGAAAAACACACTGCGCGACAACGGAATCATCGCCAGCACCGCCGCCAGCGCCGTCAACACAATCGGCCGAAAGCGCCGCACCGTCGCCTCGATGATCGCCTGCCAAGGCCTGAGCCCGGCAGCAATATCCTGCTCGATCTGATCCACCAGAATCACCGAGTTGCGCATGATCATCCCGGACAGCGCGATCGTCCCCAACATCGCCACAAACCCGAACGGCTGCCGGAACACCATCAGAAACAGCGTCACCCCGATCAACCCCAGAGGTGCGGTGAGAAACACCATCGCCGTACGCGAGAAACTGCGCAGTTGCACCATCAGCAAGGTCAGTACCACGACAATAAACATCGGCACGCCGGCATTCACCGACTTCTGCCCGCGCTCGGAATCCTCCACCGTGCCGCCGACATCCAGCAGATAACCATCGGGCAATTCGGCGCGAATCGGGTCAAGCGTCGGCATGATCTGTTTGACCAGCGTCGCCGGTTGCTCCTTGCCATAAATATCGGCACGCACGGTCACGTTCGGCAGGCGGTTGCGGTGCCAGATGATGCCTTCCTCGAAGCCATATTCCAGCGTGGCAATCTGCGACAGCGCTACACTGCGGCCGTTATCGGTCGGCACCGCGAGGCTCGGCAATAACGACAACTCAGTGCGTTCATGCACCGTGCCGCGCAGCAGAATCTCGATCAATTCGTTATCTTCGCGATACTGGCTGACCGTTGAGCCGACCAGCGAACTCTGGAGGAATTTCGCCAGATTGGCGGTGCTCACGCCAAGTGCGCGGGCGCGGTCCTGGTCGATGTTCAGATACACCACCTTGCTCGGCTCTTCCCAGTCCAGATGCACATTGACCACATGCGGGTTCTCGCGAACCTTGGCCGCCACTTTGCGCGCCAGCGCTCGGACCTCTTCAATGTGTTCGCCGGTGACGCGGAACTGCACCGGATAGCCAACCGGCGGACCGTTTTCCAAACGAGTAACCCGCGAACGCAGGGCCGGGAATTGTTCGTTGAGGGTTTCGATCAACCAGCTGCGCAGCGCTTCACGCTCTTCGATGGTTTTCGCCAACACCACAAACTGGGCAAAACTCGCCGCCGGCAATTGCTGATCCAGCGGCAGGTAGAAACGCGGCGAGCCAGTGCCGACATAGGCCACATAATTCTCGATACCGGCGTGCTCCTTGAGCAGCGCCTCGAGGCGTTTGACTTCACTGGTGGTGTTGGCCAGCGAAACGCCTTCGGCGAGTTTCAGATCAACCATCAACTCCAGCCGGTTCGAAGCCGGGAAGAACTGCTGCGGGACGAAACGGAACAGCATCACCGAGGCGATGAACAGGCCCACGGTCAGCACGATCACCGTCTTGCGATGCGCCACGCACCACTCCACCAGTCGCCGCACGCGCTGATAAAACGGCGTCGCGTACGGGTCCGGCTGACCATCGCCAGTGCCGTGTTTTGCCGCATGAATTTTCGCCAGATCCGGCAGGAGTTTTTCCCCCAGATACGGCACGAACATTACCGCCGCGACCCATGAGGCCAGCAAGGCAATGGTCACCACTTGGAAAATCGAGCGGGTATATTCGCCAGTGCCGGACTGCGCAGTGGCAATCGGCAGGAAGCCGGCGGCGGTGATCAACGTGCCGGTGAGCATCGGAAACGCCGTACTGGTCCAGGCATAACTTGCCGCGCGAATGCGATCGAAACCCTGCTCCATTTTGATCGCCATCATTTCCACGGCGATGATCGCGTCGTCCACCAGCAGCCCCAGCGCCAATACCAGTGCACCGAGGGAGATCTTGTGCAGGCCGATCCCGAGGTAGTACATGCAGGCGAAGGTCATCGCCAGCACCAGCGGAATGGTCAACGCGACGACCATGCCAGTGCGCACGCCGAGAGAGAAGAAACTCACCAGCAGGACGATCGCCAGCGCTTCGACCAACACCTGAACGAACTCGCCGACCCCGGTTTTCACTGCGGCCGGCTGATCGGAGACCTTGCGCAGCTGCATCCCGGCCGGGAGATTTTTCTGGATCCGCGAAAATTCGCCTTCCAGCGCTTTGCCCAGCACGAGAATGTCGCCGCCCTCCTTCATCGCCACGGCCAGACCGATCGCATCGTCGCCCATGAAACGCATGCGCGGCGCCGGGGGGTCGCTGAAACCGCGACGCACATCGGCGATATCGGAGATGCGGAACGTACGATCGGCGACGCGGATCGGAAAGTTCTTTATCTCATCGACTGTCTGAAAATCCCCTGAACCGCGTAGCTGCAAGCGCTCGCTACCGGTTCCGAAGAACCCCGCCGTAGAGACCGCGTTCTGCTCCTCCAGCGCCTGCTGCACCGCTGCCAGCGGCAAGCCGAGGGTGGCGAGCTTGACGTTGGACAGCTCGACCCAGATCTTCTCGTCCTGCAGGCCGAGCAGTTCGACCTTGCCGACGTCCTTGACCCGTTGCAGCTGGATCTGGATGCGGTCGGCGTAATCCTTGAGCACGGCGTAATCGAAACCGTCGCCGGTCAGCGCGTAGATATTGCCGAAGGTGGTGCCGAACTCGTCGTTGAAAAACGGCCCCTGGATTCCCGGCGGCAAGGTCTGGCGGATATCACCGACCTTTTTGCGCAACTGGTACCAGAGGTCGGGGATTTGCTTGGAGTGCATCGAATCGCGGGCAATGAAAGTGACCTGGGATTCGCCGGGGCGGGAGAACGACATGATGCGTTCGTACTCGCCGGTTTCCATCAGCTTCTTTTCGATGCGTTCGGTGACCTGGCGCGAGACTTCCTGCGCGGTCGCACCGGGCCAGCGGGTCTGGATGACCATCGCCTTGAAGGTGAACGGCGGGTCTTCGCTCTGGCCGAGTTTGGTGTAGGACAGCGCGCCGACAACGGCGAGCAAAAGCATCAGGAACAATACGATCTGGCGATTACGCAACGCCCATTCGGAGAGGTTGAAGCGCATCGGGGCTTACTCCTTGTTCGCCAGATTGACCACACGGTTGGAGCGATCCACCGGTCGCACCTGCTGACCATCGAGCAACACATGGACGCCGGCGGCCACCACCCAGTCGCTGGCGCTCAGGCCTTCGAGCACTGCCACGCTTTTCTCGCCGAACGGACCGACCCGCACCGGGGTTTTCTTCAACGTGTTGTTGCCGTTGACCACCCAGACGTAGGTCGCGCCGTTCTCAGCGGTCAGCGCCGAAAGCGGAATGGACAGCGAAACACTGTCGGCCGCTTGCACGAACACCCGGGCGCTCTGCCCCAATTGCGCCGGGACTTTGCCGCTGGTGAAGGAGATACGCGCGGCAAAGGTGCGTGAGCGCGGGTCGGCGGATGGCGACAGCTCGCGGATCTGCCCGGCGAAGCGTTGATTCTGCTGTGCCCACAATTCTACGGAGACCGGCTGACCGACCTTGAAGCGGCCGAAGCTTTGCTCCGGAAGGCTGATCAGGACTTCGCGTTCACCATCGGTGGCGAGAGTGAACACGGTTTGCCCGGCGGCGACCACTTGGCCGACTTCCACCGAACGCTTGGCCACCACACCGTCCTGTGGCGCACGCAGCACCGCGTAACTGGCCTGGTTGGTCGATACGTTGAATTCGGCTTTGATTTGTTTAAGGCGGGCTTCGCCGGAGCGGTATAGATTTTCCGCGTTGTCGTAGGCCGAGCGGCTGACCATCTGCCGCTCCATCAGGGTTTTGTAGCGATCGCGCTCGGCGCGCACCAGGTTCAGATTGGCCTCGGCGGCGGCGACCTGCGCGCGGGTGGCCTCCAGTTGCAATCGTACGTCTTGCGGATCGAGTTCGGCCAAGGGCTGATCGGCCTTGACCCGCTGACCTTCGTCGACCAGTCGTCGGCTGACTTTGCCGCCGATGCGGAACGCCAGATCAGGCTCATAACGGGCGCGAACCTCGCCCGGATAACTTTCCATCGCCTGCGCCGAAGGCTCGGGTTGCACCACCATGGCCGGTCGCACGGTGACTTTCGTCACCTCTTCCTGACCGCACGCCGATAACAGGAACGCCAGACTGACTGGCACGGCAAAGGACAACGCATGGCGGAACATGGTGACGGACCTTTCGCGAATGAGGCTTAGAATATTTATACTGGCGGGTATGGTATTAATAGCAAACTCACCAGTCCAGTATTAAAAGCGAAGAATGTCGAACAATCTTTCAGCTCCAAACGGCCCGGGCCGCCCCAAGGATCTGGCCAAGCGCCAGGCGATCCTCGACGCGGCGAAAACCCTGTTTCTCTGTCATGGCTACGCCAACACCAGCATGGACGCGGTCGCCAGCGAGGCCGGCGTGTCGAAGCTGACGGTCTACAGCCATTTCAACGACAAGGAGACGCTGTTTTCCGCCGCCGTCGTCGCGAAATGCGAGGAGCAACTGCCGCCGCTGTTCTTCGAGTTGCCGGAAAACATCCCGGTGGAAAATGTGTTGCTGAACATTGCCCGAGGCTTCCACCAACTGATCAACAGCGATGAATCAGTCAACCTGCACCGCTTGATTATGGCGCTGGGCAGCCAGGACCCGAAACTGTCGCTGATCTTCTTCGAGGCCGGCCCCGAGCGTGTGGTCAACGGCATGGAAGGTTTGCTGGCGAAGATCCATGCGAGCGGCGCGCTGAGCATCGACCAGCCACGCAATGCCGCTGAGCATTTCTTCTGCCTGATCAAAGGCGCGGGAAATTTCCGTTTGCTGTATGGCTGCGGCGAGCCGCTGACGGGTGAGGCGGCGGAGCGCCATGTGAGGGAGGTGGTGGGGTTGTTTATGAGGGCGTACAAACCCTGACAGTTTTGCGGTGCTTGTGCAGACCGCTTCGCGAGCAGGCTCGCTCCCACATTGGAATGCATTTCAACTGTGGGAGCGAGCCTGCTCGCGAATGGGGCGACGCGGTCTCAGGGCTTCAGCGCTTTTTTAGGATAAATGTCATACCGGCTCGATTTTCCATCCAGCGCATGGCTCGGTTTCGGCCCTTCGATGCACGGTGCCTTGCGCGGGCGTTTGACGACTACCCGGTGCGTGGCCAGCGCCAGCGCCGCTTCAAGCAGGGCCGGTGCATCCGGATCATCGCCCACCAGCGGGCGGAACAGGCGCATTTCCTTTTTCACCAACGCGGTTTTCTCGCGATGCGGGAACATCGGGTCGAGATAGATCACCTGCGGCGGCTCCCCTTCCCAACTGCGCATCACTTCGATGGAGTTGCCCTTGAGCAATTTCATCCGCGCCACGATCGGCGCCACGTCGAAATCTTCCGCCGCCCGCGCCAGCCCATCCTCGAGCAGCGCGCCGATCAACGGCTGGCGCTCGATCAGGCTCATTTCACAACCGAGACTGGCCAGTACAAATGCATCCTTGCCCAGCCCCGCGGTGGCATCGAGCACACGCGGGCGCACGCCTTGTGCGATGCCGACCGCTTTGGCGATCATCTGCCCGCTGCCGCCGCCATACAAACGCCGGTGCGCCGCGCCGCCTTCGACAAAGTCGACCCGCACGGGGCCCGGGGCGTCCGGACCAAGCTGCTGCAATTGCAACCCCTGCTCGCCGACCTGCAAGGCGAACTCGCCGTCCGCCTCGCCGAGCGGCAAGCCGAGACGTTCGGCCCAGTGCTCGGCTTGTGCTTGAAACGTCGGGGCGAGGGCCTGGACATGGATGCGGCAGGCCGCGGGTGACTCGATCATGAAAAAACGCTCAAAAAAGTTAAGGATCGACAAAAACCGCCGATAAACCATTCAACGCGCATTTTGCCAGAGCTGAGCGGCAACCGAAAAAAATGTCAGGCATTCTTCCCACATCGATTGGCTACGTTTCGCCCCATGGCGACTTCAGCCGTCATAACACTCAAGCACTGAGCGGCGTCAGTCACCTGTGGCAGGATTTCTTTGCCCAGGCCCTGGCCGAACAGACGAGTGAAGTGGTGCCGGCCTGTGGCACGTTTCCACCGGTTGACCTGAACAGCCCGGAAGAACCGACCGTTGGCAGCGAGCTGCACGCGCACATCGTCAGCCAGCGCGAGTGCGATGTGGTTGAAACCGAAGTTCGCCCGCCAGAGCCGTTGTTCCTGCCAATCGCTGAATTCGAAATGGAGCTGCTGGACAAGCCGTTCCCACCGTTCCCGCCAGAAGAACTCAAAGCCCAGCAAGAGCAGCAGGATTTCGACAGCAGTTGGGTGCGCCCGATCGTGATCAATAATGGCCAGCCGCTGCCTGAGCCAGGCCCCGCTCCGCAAAAACGCCCGCTGTACCTGCCGATCGCCGAGTTCGACCTGGACTTGCTGCAGAAGCCGTACCCACCGTTCCCGCCGGAAGAAATCGTCGAGCAGCAGAAGGCCCTGGACTTCGACAACGGCTGGGCTCGCCCGATCGTTCTGCAGAACCTGCGCCTCGCCGCCTGACCCTCAGCGACACACGCTCCAGCGCCCGACATCGACATGAAAGTGATTGCGATGGGCGGCGTTGTAATCCGGGCTCAACACCACACTGAATGACTCACAGGCGCCGTCACGCAGCTGACGCAAAAACTGTGCGTCCTGATTTTGTTTGGGCCAATCCTTGAGCACGCTGATCGTGCGTCCATCAGCCAGGCGGAAGCCGGCGATGTCCAGCGCGTCGGCACTGGCGTGTCGACTGAGCGCGCCGTTCTCACGGTTGTAGACATTGCGACAGGCGAAGCTGCCGAGATGGTCGACACGCGTGACTTTCTGGCCATACACCGATTGCGCGACCGGTTGCAGGGTGTGGTGTTCGAACATCGCGTAGGCCACCGCCAGCGGGCAGCTGGCGATGAAACTGCTGCTCAGCGCCACTTCACCGCCCTGCACACGCAGAGCGCCGATCAGCGGGCACTTCGCACCGGGACTGTCGGCCTGGCGGCTGACGCGCAGATCCGCGCTGCCCAGCGCCTGTGCGCACAGCTCAGGATCGCTGCGCAGACGCATGAGTTTGTAACCGGTCAGCCAGTTGGGCGCGGCTTTTACGTCCAGCGGTGCCCACGGATTCCACTGCGCTGGTACGTCCAGCCAGCCGCGCCAGACACTGACCGCTGCACCGCCGATCGCCAGCAACACCAACCAGAACAGCCAGCGCCCCATGCTCAGTCCTTGAAGAATTGATTGGCCTTGGCGTACGGCATCGACTGCGACGTGAAGCCAAACGTGCCGGACTGCTGGATTTCTTCAGCCGCGCGGAAAAATTCGCCGAACGCCGCCAGCGCCAGCGCCGATCCGGTGCTGATCCGCCGTACGCCCATTTCCTCGAGCTGTTGTACGGTCAGTTTCAAACCGCCAGACATCAACACATTGACCGGTTTCGGCGCCACGGCCTGCACCACTGCGCGCACTTCTTCGGCGCTGCGCAAACCCGGCGCATAAAGAACGTCGGCACCTGCGGCGGCAAATGCCTGCAAGCGGCGAATGGTGTCATCGAGGTCGGGATTACCGTGCAGGTAGTTTTCCGCGCGAGCGGTGAGGACAAAGGGAAACGGCAGCGTGCGCACCGCGGCGACGGCGGCTTCAATGCGCGCCACGGCGTGTTCGAAGCAATAGATCGGCGCGTCCGGACGCCCCGTGGCATCTTCGATCGAACCACCCACCGCCCCCGCCTCGGCTGCGCGCAGAAGACTCTGCGCAGCCTCGACCGGGTCATCGGCAAAGCCGTTTTCCAAATCCACCGCCACCGGCAGATCAGTCGCTGCGACGATCGCGCGGACATTGGCCAGGGTCTCGTCGAGACTCAACGCGCCGTCCGCCTTGCCTTGGGAGAACGCGTAACCGGCGCTGGTGGTGGCCAAGGCCGAATAACCCAGACTGGCGAGCATCTTCGCCGAACCGGCGTCCCACGGATTGGGAATCACGAAAGTCTCCTGACGATCATGCAGGGCCTTGAAGGCTTGGGCTTTAAGCAGTTGCGCCTGACTGGCTTGGACGTTCATCGGCGGGCTCCCGGGAAGAAAAAAACCGCCTCAGAGCAAGCCAAGCTGCTCGACGGCGGGTTCTCTGTATAGCTCAGGCAGCGCGGGCAAGCCAGGCAAACGTTGCATCAGTTGCGCGTGAAAACGTTGCGCGAGTTTCGCTGCCAACAGGTTGTCGGCGGTGTGCAGGAAGATGTACGGGGTGCGGCCCTCTTCGATCCATTCGGCGATTTTCGCCACCCACGGCACGAGAAACGCATCGTTGGCCTCAAGCTCGGGATGGCCGATGAAGCGCACCTGTGGAAACTGCGTGAACGCCGCGGGACGGGTCGGTACGCGTGGCTTTTTCGATTGCGCGTGGATCACCGAAGACTCGGTCGACAGGCAACTGAACAGCGCACGCGGGTCGAGACAGATGCGCTCGACGCCGCGATCCAGCAGCAGGCGATTGAGCAGGCGCTCGCTCTCGCCCTTGGCGAAGAACTGTTCATTGCGTACTTCCACCGCAAGCGGGCAATCCAGCGCGTCGATGAACGCCACCAGTTCCGGCAGACGCTGCGGTGTAAAGCTTTTCGACAATTGCAGCCACAGTGGCGAAACACGCTCGCCCAACGGCTTGAGTAATTGCAGGAAGGTTTCGGCAGCAGTCAGTTGCTCGCGCAAGTCGCCACTGTGACTGATGTCGCCGGGGAATTTGGCGGTGAAGCGAAAGTGCGCCGGCATGATCTCGGCCCAGCGCTGCACAGTGGCTGGCGAAGGGCTGGCGTAGAAGGAGGTGTTGCCTTCGACGGCGTTGAACACCTGGCAATAGAGAGCGAGAAAATCGGAGGTTTTTGCATCTACCGGATACAGATACTCGCGCCAGGCATTTTCGCTCCAGGACGGGCAACCGAGGTAGTAAGGCAGATCCATCAGATATACAGATCGAGGCCCAGCACGTCCGCATCCCAATCGACAAAACCGGCAGTACTCAGGTAGCTGGCCAACGCCATCGCTACGCTTTTCTTCATTGCGCGGTGGTAGATCATGTCTTGCTGACGGGCAGGCAGGTTGCTCAGGCGTTGCGCGGTGGCTTGGGCAGCACGGGCGGCCATTTGCTCTTCGCTCGGGAATTCCAGCTCGCCGTCGATGATGTCGACGGACTCATCCAGCGCCGCATTGCCTTTGCGCGGCTTGCGCTTGATGGGATAGGACTGAGTGGAAACGCCGTCTATACGCATAATGTCATGCTCGGTATCGATGATGGCAATTTAGCGGCACTTGACCGACTTAGCAAACTGCCGAGTGATAACTAGAACACAGAAAGCGCAAAAGGTTTTAAGCGAGGGGGTAGAAACTGACGATTGGCTGGATTCGGAATAAGGCACTGAATATCCGGCGGGCGCTTTTGTGGCGAGGGAGCTTGCTCCCGCTGGGCAGCGAAGCGGCCCCGTTTATTCATCAGTCAAATCGCGAATGCAGGGTTTGCGACTGCTGCGCAGCCGAACGGGAGCAAGCTCCCTCGCCATAGGGACAGCACAGACCGGAGATCAGCGGGCTTTGGGGGTGGCGACTTTATCGCGCAGGTAAACCGGTTGGGCGTCATCCGCCGGGATCGATTCGCCGCGCTCCCAGGCGAAACGCGCCAGCGTCAGCAGGTCTTCAGCGTGGGGCAACATGCCGGCGTCGGAGCCGCTCAGATTGACCGCAATGCGCTCACCATAACCCCAACCGGTTCCGGCACCGAACCAGTCGCCGCTGGCATCGGCCGGCAACGCAGCCACTTCCGGCGGCAGCACGGCTTCGGCGCCAACCAGACGCATCTCCCCCGCCGTCTCGCGATAGCAGCCCCAATACACTTCATCCATCCGCGCATCGATGGCGGCCGCGACCTGGCTGACGCCCTGCTCACGCAAGGCACGCTGCGCCAACACCGCAAGATTGGATACCGGCAGCACCGGACGATCCAGCGCGAACGCCAAACCTTGCACTACGCCGATGGCAATACGCACACCGGTAAACGCGCCCGGGCCACGACCGAAAGCGATGGCGTCGACCGCTTGCAATGTGGTGCCCGCATCGGCGAGCAATTGCTGGATCATCGGCAGCAGCTTCTGCGCGTGCAAACGCGGGATCACCTCGTAATGGCTCGTGACCTTGCCGTCATGCAGCAAGGTAACGGAGCAAGCTTCAGTCGCGGTGTCCAGGGCCAGCAAGGGGCTCATCGATGTTTCCAAAACAGGGGTGGGGAAAAAGTGCGTCAGTATAAACAACTACGGCCCGCAAGCGGGCCGTGGATTGATGCTGCGGTTCAGACTTTTCAGCTCAGCGCGGCCAGCACCTTGGCGGTGATCGCATCCACCGAACCCACGCCTGGAATGTGGCTGTACTTCGGCTTGCCACCATTGGCGGCAGACAGGTTCTGGTAGAACTCCACCAGCGGCTTGGTCTGCGAATGGTAGACCGACAGGCGATGACGCACGGTTTCTTCGGTGTCGTCCTTGCGCTGCACCAGCTCTTCACCGGTGATGTCGTCCTTGCCAGCCAGTTTCGGCGGGTTGTAGACGATGTGGTAAACGCGGCCGCTGGCTTCGTGAACACGGCGACCGGCGATGCGCTGGACGATTTCTTCGTCTTCAACAGCGATTTCCACCACGGCGTCCAGTTCGACACCGGCAGTGACCAGTGCTTCCGCCTGCGGAATGGTGCGCGGGAAGCCGTCGAACAGGAAACCGTTGGCGCAATCAGGTTGAGCGATGCGGTCCTTGACCAGCGCGATGATCAGGTCATCCGACACCAGGCCGCCGGCATCCATGATGCTCTTGGCTTGCACGCCCAGGGGAGTGCCAGCCTTGACCGCAGCACGCAGCATGTCGCCGGTGGAGATTTGCGGAATGCCGAATTTCTCGGTGATGAACTTTGCCTGAGTACCTTTACCGGCCCCGGGAGCTCCCAGCAGAATGACGCGCATCGATGTGCTCCTCAATTTTTTATATAAAAGCTTTACAAAACAAAGGATTCGCACGTAACCGGCGGATCCTGAAAATACGGGTCGTGGCCGCACAAACGGCCAAAGGCTGATCAAGATACACAGCAGGCTGCGCCCACACAAGACGCCAAAAGTCGGAGAAACCGACGCCCGCCGTGACCTCGCGACGCGGTAACCCAAGTCGCAACCCCTACATTAACTGTCGCCTCGCGGCACTTTCCTACAGCAGGAGAAGCGGCATCCGATCCTTATCGCGAATGCCGCCTGACGTGATCAGCAACCTTAGCCGGTATTCCGCAAGCCGGCGGCAATCCCCGCTACAGACACCAGCAGCGCCTGTTCCACCGGGCTGCCCTGCTCGACTTCCTGCTGCCGCGAGCGCGCCAACAACTCCGCCTGCAATAGATGCAGCGGGTCGAGGTAGGTGTTGCGCAAGCGGATGAATTCGAGGGTGTCCGGGCTGTGCGCCAGCAGCTGCGACTGCCCGGTCAGACCGAGCACCACCGAGCATGCCTGCGACAATAGGTCGCGTAACTGCGCGCCCAACGGCAGCAGTTCGGCTTCGACCAGACGCTCGTCGTAGGACTGCGCAATATCCGCGTCGGCTTTGGCCAGAACCATTTCCAGCATGTCGATGCGGGTGCGGAAGAACGGCCATTGCTCGCGCATCTGCCCGAGCAACTCCCCCTCGCCGCGCTCCAGGGCCTTGCTCAGCGCCGTCTCCCAACCGAGCCAGGCCGGCAGCATCAGCCGCGTTTGGGTCCAGCCGAAAATCCACGGGATCGCCCGCAGGCTTTCGATACCGCCGGCACGACGTTTGGCGGGACGACTGCCCAAAGGCAAACGTCCCAGTTCCTGCTCCGGGGTCGACTGACGGAAATACTCGACGAATTGCGGATTTTCCCGCACCACCTGGCGGTAAGCGCTGACACCGTCAGCCGCCAATTCGTCCATCAGATGCCGCCATTCAGGGGTCGGCGGCGGCGGCGGCAGCAAGGTCGCTTCGAGCACGGCGGCCAGATAGAGATTGAGGTTTTGCTCGGCGATGTCTGGCAGGCCGAATTTGAAACGAATCATTTCGCCCTGCTCGGTGGTCCGGAAACGCCCCGCCACTGAGCCCGGCGGCTGCGACAGAATCGCCGCGTGCGCCGGGCCGCCACCACGGCCCACGGTGCCGCCGCGACCGTGGAACAACAACAGTTCGACTTGCTGCTCGCGGCAGATTTCCACGAGGCGCTCCTGCGCGCGATATTGCGCCCAGGCCGCAGCGGTGGTGCCGGCATCCTTGGCCGAATCGGAATAGCCGATCATCACTTCCTGCGGGCCGTGCAGGCGCGCGCGATAGCCCGGCAACAGCAACAGACGTTCCATCACCGGCCCGGCGTTATCGAGGTCGGCGAGGGTTTCGAACAGCGGCACTACGCGCATCGGCCGCAGCACACCGGATTCCTTGAGCAGCAGTTGTACGGCCAGCACATCGGAAGCGGCGCCCGCCATGGAGATCACGTAGGGGCCCAGCGACGCAGCAGGTGCGGCGGCGATTTCCTTGCAGGTGTTGAGCACTTCAGCGGTGTCCGCCGACGGTTTGAAATGCGCCGGCAGCAGCGGACGACGGTTGCTCAGCTCCTCGGTGAGGAAGTTGATGCGCTGCTCTTCGTCCCAGTCTTCATAGCGGCCGAGGCCGAGGTAATCGGTGATTTCCGTCATCGCCGAACTGTGCCGCGTGGAATCCTGGCGCACATCGAGGCGCACCAGGAACAGGCCGAACGTCACCGCCCGACGCAGGCAATCGAGCAACGGCCCGTCGGCGATAACGCCCATGCCGCATTCGTGCAGCGAGTTGAAACACAGCTGCAACGGTTCGAGCAGATCGCGATTGTCGTGCAGCACATCGGCGGGGGCCGTGGTCGGCGCGGTCAACGCGGCATGCGCCCAATTGCGCGTAGCTCGCAAGCGTTCGCGCAATTGCTTGAGGACTGCGCGATAGGGTTCGGCGCTGTCGCCTGCCTTGGCCTTCAGCGCGTCGCTGGCCTGCTGCATCGACAGTTCGGCAGCGAGATGATCGACGTCGCGCAGGTACAAATCAGCGGCCATCCAGCGCGCCAGGAGTAAAACTTCTCGGGTCACTGCTGCGGTGACATTGGGGTTGCCGTCACGGTCGCCGCCCATCCACGAGGCGAAGCGGATCGGCGCGGCTTCCAGCGGCAAGCGCAGGCCCGTCGCAGCGAACAGCGCCTGATCGGCCTTGCGCATATGGTTGGGGATCGCCTGCCACAAGGAGTGCTCGATCACCGCAAAGCCCCACTTGGCTTCATCGACCGGGGTCGGTCGGGTGCGGCGGATCTCTTCAGTGTGCCAGGCTTCGGCGATCAGCCGCTGCAGTTTGGTCTGGATCTGCTCGCGCTCGGCGCTGGTCAGGTCGCGATGGTCCTGTGCGGCCAGTTGCGCGGCGATCGCGTCGTACTTCTGGATCAGGGTGCGCCGCGCCACTTCGGTCGGGTGTGCGGTGAGTACCAGTTCGATTTCCAGCCGCGCCAGTTGCCGGGCCAGAGATTCAGCGCTGTGGCCTTCACTGCGCAGGCGCGCGAGCAGTTCCGGCAATACCCGCGACTCGAACGGCGCCGGCTGCGACTCCTCGCGGCGATGGATCAGTTGGTACTGCTCAGCGATGTTGGCCAGGTTGAGAAACTGGTTGAAGGCCCGCGCGACCGGAAGCAATTCGTCTTCGCTCAATTGATTGAGGCTGGCGCTCAGTTCGGCGTCCATCGAGCCGCGCCGGTCGGCTTTGGCGCCCTTGCGAATCTGCTCGATCTTGTCGAGGAACGCCTCGCCGTACTGGTCTCGAATGGTGTTGCCCAACAGCTCTCCGAGCAGGTGAACGTCTTCGCGCAAGCGTGCATCAATATCGGTCATCAGCAGTTCTCCAGCGGTAATCGGGGACAGCGCAGAAATGAATGCTTTGCCAGAGAGTGCCGCTCTGCGCCGCTTCTTACAAGCAGGCGACGAATCGACTTAAACCTTGCGCGCGAAAGCCAGTCTCAACAGTAAGCCGTACGAAGGCCCGCCGCCGGCGCTGCCGGACACTCACCCAGGCCTGCCAGCAGCAGGCGCGAAATGAGGTCATCATGAAAATTCGTGAACTCGCCCAGCATTGGGAAGAAAACGCCAAAGGTCGCCTGACCGACACTGGCTACACGATTCACCTGGATGTGGAATCCGCTGCGCGCCTGGCGGCGATTGCCGAAATGTACCCCAAGCGTCATCCCGAGGAACTGCTCGGCGAACTGATCGGTGCCGCGCTCGAGGAATTCGAAGCGAGCCTGCCGTATGTGAAGGGTTCGACGGTGGTGGCGACAGATGAGGAAGGTGATCCGTTGTATGAAGATGTCGGCCCGACCCCGCGTTTTCTGGCGTTGTCGCGGCGGCATCTGCATGACTTGTCGTCGGCTGAGAACAAGCAGAAGCACTGACCCGACACAAATCAAAACTGTAGGAGCGAGCCTGCTCGCGATGGCGTTTTCCAGCTACCCCATGTGTGGCTGACACACCGTTATCGCGAGCAGGCTCACTCCTACTATGGATGGTAACATCCTGAATATTTACCCCGCGCGTACCGCTTCCGACCATCAAAGTTCCCGTCCCAGAGCCTTGTCCAATCGGTCAATTTAATTTTTGGCGATAGGCCATCTTTTCTGAACTTTTCAAAAATGCCGCCGGTCGGAACTGGTAACCACGCCTGGAACGAGCGTTTCAATTCGCGTCAACAAGCGATGCTTTCGGCTCCTCTGCCAGGATGGATTCAGTTGTATTTTCAGGAGATGCCTAATGGAGTTGAAGACCATGAAAACCCAAACCTCGTTTTCCCACCTACGCGGTCTGAAACTGGCCGCTCTGGCCATCGGCACCAGCTTCGTGCTGGCCGGTTGCGCGGGTAATCCACCGACCGAGCAGTACGCCGTGACCCAATCGGCCGTCAACAGCGCTGTCAGCGCTGGTGGTACCGAGTTCGCTGCGGTGGAAATGAAGCAGGCTCAGGACAAGCTGAAACAAGCTGAAATCGCCATGCACGACAAGAAGTATGACGAGGCCCGTCGCCTGTCCGAACAGGCTGAATGGGACGCTCGCGTCGCTGAACGCAAGGCTCAGGCCGCCAAGGCCGAACAGGCTGTGAAGGATTCCCAGAAAGGTGTTCAGGAACTGCGTCAGGAAAGCCAGCGCACTGTGCAGTAAGCGCGCATCCCGACCGCAAAGCTGAAACTCTTACCGATAGAAAGGACGACAAATTATGCGTAAGCAACTGATGATTCCCGCTCTTCTGGCCGCAAGCGTTGCACTGGCTGCCTGCTCCACCCCGCCTAACCCGAACCTGGAACAGGCGCGCACCAACTACGCCGGCCTGCAGGCCAACCCACAGGCAAGCAAAGTCGCGGCACTGGAAACCAAAGACGCCAGCGACTACCTGGACAAGGCCGACAAGGCTTATCTGGATAAAGAAGACGCGGCCAAGGTTGACCAACTTGCCTACCTGACCAACCAGCGCGTCGAAGTGGCCAAGCAGACCATCGCCCTGCGCACCGCTGAAAACAACCTGAAAAACGCCGCTGCACAGCGCGCTCAGGCTCGTCTTGATGCCCGTGACCAGCAGATCAAACAGCTGCAGGACAGCCTCAACGCCAAGCAGACCGATCGCGGTACGCTGGTGACTTTCGGTGACGTGCTGTTCGCCACCAACAAGGCTGATCTGAAGTCCAGCGGTTTGGTGAACATCAACAAACTGGCGCAGTTCCTCCAGGAAAACCCGGATCGCAAAGTGATCGTCGAGGGTTACACCGACAGCACTGGCGCCGCGAGCTACAACCAGTCGCTGTCCGAGCGCCGCGCCAACTCCGTGCGCACAGCGCTGGTGAAAATGGGCGTTGATCCAGCGCGTATTGTCACTCAGGGTTATGGCAAGGAATACCCGGTAGCAGATAACGGCAGCGTCTCGGGCCGTGCGATGAACCGTCGTGTGGAAGTGACCATCTCCAACGACAACCAGCCGGTAGCACCGCGTTCTTCGGTGAGCTCGAACTAAGCTTCACCCGGTAACGCAAAAGCCCCGCCTGATTTGTTTCAGGCGGGGCTTCTTTATGTGGGGGGATGGAAAATACGGACACACCTTCAATGATCTTCGGCTGCATACCGCCCCGTCTACTGTCAACTATGACAGTAGACGGGAATCTGTACCCGTAACAGGCTATCACTTGTCAACCACCTGCCAAGGTAGCCACCATGAAGCGATCAATCATCGCTGTCGGATTGTTTTCAACGCTGCTCTATTCAGTCATCAGTTGGAGTAATCCGGCGATCCCGCCTGAGCCTTTGTACGTTCCTGATGACATGATCATCAGCAGTGATCCTGAAGCACTAATACCCGTAAAAAAACGTCCAATTACGGGTATTCGAAAGGGACTCCTGGTGATCGGTCATTGGTCTGGGGAACCTGGCCTAGACGCTGGAAAAATTGCCGAACAGACCTTTTCAGCACACTGGAACTCGCTGAGTTCATACGTCTCGGCCGCGTCCGGCAACAGATTGAAACTGGAGGGCACACAGATCGCGGCAGATTTTGGTAAAAAGCCAGAGAGGTGCAGCGCCTCAGGTAGTCTTGAAGCAGCGCGCCAGGCCGCTGTTGCCCAGAACATTGATCCCGCCGCTTATCATTACCTGCTTGTGGCGGTGCCCTGTGGCGGCGGTGCGATCGCTACGATGCCGGGAAATTGGATCTGGGTAAAAGGAATGCCAGGCTCTCCGCATGTCTGGAAACACGAATTCGGTCATAACCTAGGTTACCCGCATGGCGGCTCGTTTACCAAATGTCCGGTAAGCAACGCAATTGTCAAGGCACCAGAAGCATGTAGCTATATCAGTTATGGTGATACGGGCGACTCAGTATCGGGCGGCGGAACACTCTACCCGGCCATCAACCGTTGGTTTTCCGGCTGGCTGGACGACTCACAAGCTTCGGCGATCAGCAAGACAGGATTTTATCGGCTGGGCGTACTGGGAAAGGAAGGACCTCAACTCTATTTGATCAATCGGCCGACAGAACCACGGTTGATCGCACTTGAGTACCGCCAGCCCACGCCATTCGATGAATTCTCTCCCACCGATAATCGCGTCACTGGCGTCTGGATCAGATATTCGTCATTGAACGGAACCGTGCGCAACGTCCAATTGGATGCTACGCCGGAGACTGCCACGGCAGCGGATCCGACGTTGCAGGCAGGGCGTACCCTAGAAGACGCGACGGCAAAAGTAAAAATCAAGGTCTGTGCCACCGATAAAAGCGGGGCATCAGTTGTGGTTGCATTCAACGGGCAGGGTCTACCGGATTGCACGACAGCTGTCCCGCCACCACTATTAATGACACCCCAGCAAAATGACCAGACGACGCCCAGACCTGTATTCAGCGGAACAGCACGCCCCGGAGCAACCATAAAGATCGCAGAAGCTGCAAATCCAGCGAACTTCTTTGCAACGGACGTCGCAGACACACAAGGCAAATGGTCGATCATTCATCCTGCCAGAATGCAGGCGGGGCAAAAAACCATCGTGCTTCGGCAATACTTTGGCGATGAAGCTTCGGTGGCTTCCGAACCACGTTCATTCAAAGTTACCGAACTCGTGGACTTGCAACCTCCCATTATTTCGACTCCCGTTGAGAACAGCGAGGCTGGTCTCAACCCGTTGATTTCGGGCACAGCGCTCCCAGGCGCCCACATCCGGGTCACCAAGGTCAATGGACCTTACAATGTACTGGCGGAAACAGACGCCGACGCCTATGGCAAATGGTCGGTGCAAAGTGAATGGAGCCTGCCGATCGGACCTTTTTCCATCACGGCATGGCAAAGCATCGACGGCAAGCGCTCGCCATGGAGCGCCAACCGAAAAATCACAGTTGTTGATGCACTTGTTGCGCCCATCATTGAAACACCGACGGAAAACGGTCAGACCGGGCAGCATCCAATGCTCTCCGGCACGGCTCTCCCGGGCGCCCACATCCGGGTCACCAAGGTCAATGGACCTTACAATGTACTGGCGGAAACAGACGCCGACGCCTATGGCAAATGGTCGGTGCAAAGTGAATGGGGCCTGCCGATCGGACCTTTTTCCATCACGGCATGGCAAAGCATTGACGGCAAGCGCTCGCCATGGAGCGCCAACCGAAAAATCACAGTTGTTGATGCACTTGTTGCGCCCATCATTGAAACACCGACGGAAAACGGTCAGACCGGGCAGAATCCAATGCTCTCCGGCACGGCTCTCCCGGGCGCCCACATCCGGGTCACCAAGGTCAATGGACCTTACAATGTACTGGCGGAAACAGACGCCGACGCCTACGGCAAATGGTCGGTGCGAAGTGAATGGAGCCTACCGGTCGGGCCGTTTTCCATTACGGCATGGCAGAGCATCGACGGCAAGCGTTCGCCTTGGAGCACTAGCCGGAAGATCACCGTGACATCCAACCCATAGTTTGAAGAGCACGTCACACTCCACCCCTCTGAATGCAAAGCGGTGGAGTGAGGGCTGGGCCTGCAGAATCACTGTTCCAACTGCTGCGGAGTCTCTTCGCCCATGCAACGCACGGCTTTCTTCTGCGCGTTGACCAGCACCCCGGTCAGGCCTTTCTGTTCGGTATCGAACAACACCAGCACGCCATCAATACACTGCGCCACTTGCGGCGCTGGGGTCAGCGAGACTTTGTAGTCCTCGCCCGGTACGGTCTTGAGCATGGTGAATTCGTTCAGCAGCAACGCATCCTCAGGCTTGGCGAAATGCAGATAGCCGTAGTACCACAGCGCTCCGACGGTGCCGAGGATGCTGCAGATACCGGTGATGATCAGCGGGATGGCGTTGCGTTCTTCAGTCATTGCGGGGTCTCATCTTCATTGTTCGGAGGCGGCGGATAGTTGGGGATTTCGCCGAGTCGGCGCAGGCCGTCGAAGTGTTGGGGATCGTCGAGATAGCGCAGCATGACCTGACGCCACACCGGGTCGCCGAAGGTTTGCACATGACCGCCACGAGTCAGCTGCAACACGCGCGGCGGCGGCGCTGCCTGATACAGGCGAATGCCGTTGGCCATCGGCACCAGCGGATCGTCGATGCTGTGGAAGATTAGCTTGGGCACGCCAGTCAGCTGCGCCATCGAGTTGATTGCGCTGTCGCCATCGGGTACCAGCCACGACAGCGGCACCTGCAACGGCCAGGTCAGCCATGAAGTGCTGAGGGCGAACTGGCCGACACTGCGATAACTGGCGGGCACGCCATCCAGCACCAGGGCCTTGAGTTGTTTTTGCCGTTCCGGGTGCTGCGCCAGCCAATGCACCGACATGGCGCCGCCCAGGCTTTGTCCGAGCAGCACCAACGGTTTGCCTTTGACCTCGGGCGCGTTGTCGAGCCAGGCGAACGCCGCGTCGATGTCCTGATAGATCGCCGGCAGGCTCGGCTTGCCCTCGGACAATCCATAACCGCGATAGTCGACCAGCAGCACCTGATAGCCATTCTTGGGCAACCACCAGCTCCCGCCCAGATGCATTGGCAGATTACCGCCGTTGCCGTGCAGATGCAGGACCGTGCCCTTGACCTCGACGCCGGGTTTGGCCGGCAGCCACCAGGCATTGAGTTTCAGGCCGTCGGCGGTGGTCAGGGTGACAGTGCGGTATTCGAGTCTGGCTTTGTCCGGGGTAAAGATCTGGCCAGGTTCGGGGTAGAACAGCAGCGAACTGCAACCACCGAGGGTCAAGAGCAGGCAAAGGATGCCGAGGATTCTCATCCGGTGAAACCTCGCAGAATTCAGGTTGGAATGCAGAACAAACCTGTAGGAGTGAGCCTGCTCGCGATAGCATTGTGTCAGTCGATATATCGGTTGATTGACACACCGCTATCGCGAGCAGGCTCACTCCTACAGGGGTGTGCGTTGGGTCTAGAGGATATTGGAGTAATCCGCTTCGATCCGGTCCAGGCTCAAATGGTTGAGGAAGTTGGAGAAACACATCCACGCCGACAACGCGTTCAAGTCCCGGAACTGGTCCGGCAGATACTTCGGCGGCACCACCAGCCCCTCATCCACCAGTTGCCGCAAGGTACGCATGTCTTCCAGGGTGGTCTTGCCACAGAACAACAGCGGAATCTGCTCAAGCTTGCCTTTGCGCACGGCCAACTGAATGTAGTTGTAAACCATGATGAAGCCCTTGAGGTAGGACAAGTCTTTGGTGAATGGCAGACCGGTCGGCGTCGAGCCGCGGAAAACCCGGCTGGCGTTGCCGTAGCTTTCGGCCATTTCGAAACCCTGCTCGCGGAAGAATTCGTAGATCTGCAAGAAGTCCGCGCCCTCCTCGACCATGTGAATCGCACGGGTGCGGTTGGTCAGTTTGCGCAGGCGACTCGGGTAGGAGGCGAAGGTGATGATTTCCATCAGGATCGCCAGACCTTCCTGCGTTACGGTCGACGAAGGCGGGCCTTTCGACAGGAACGTGCAGATCGGCTGGTTCAAACCGTTGAGCGTGGTGCCGACGTGCACGAGGCCTTCGTGGACTTCCAGTGCGCGCACATCGCGGTCGTTGAACAGCGCGTCGGTGCGGATCTTGATGTAGTCGGCGCCCGCTGCGGCGTCGGCGACGATGCCGTCGGACTCGAATACGCGAATGGTTTCCTCGGCCTCGCCGAATACCTTGTTGAGTCGGGTTTGCAGCAGGTGCACGGCGTCTTTGGCGGTAAGGATTTTCGGCTCGTCCTTGAGGTCGCCGCGCCCGTCGATGTTGTTCAGGTAGTCGGACATCATCAGGCCAAGATCGGCCAGGGTCGGGTCACCGGCGTGGAAGGCATCGGACGCCGCGCCGTACAGCTCTTGCGAGATCAGGCCGAAATCCTCGGTGCCGCGCGCTTCGAGCATGCGCACGACCATGCGGTATTCCTTGCACATGCGCCGCATGATCTGCCCGACCGGGTTGAACTGGCCGAGCTGGCGGGTAATGTCACGCTCGATGTTCTGGAATTCCAGTTTGACCTGGCTCGAATCGAATGACAGCGGACGGTTGAGGTAGTAGTCGCGATCCACCGCCGGCATTTCCTTGCCTTTGGCCTTGAGGAAGCCCTTGCGCACGTTGTCGTCCCACTTGACCGCATCGAGCACGCGGATCGGCGTCTGCGCCAGCACAATGCGATCGGACAACATGCGTATCGTCTGCTGGTAATCGTCCACCCGAAACTCCTGTAGAAAACGTGACGTGCTGAAACTCAGACTTTAAGCCTTTGTGGGAGCGAGCCTGCTCGCGAATGCGCTGTGTCAGACAACGGCGATGTTGAATATCAGAGCGCTTTCGCGAGCAGGCTCGCTCCCACAGGTGTAGCGTCAAGCGCTAGACCGATGCCAGCACCAGGTGCATATACCGCGTCAGAATCCCGAGCATGTCCTCTTCGGCCAGGGGCTCGGCGTCGTTGAGCAGGCCCTGATATTCCATCCGCCCGATAATCGCCGTCAACACCTTGGCATCCTGCTGCGGTTCGCGCGAGCCCAATACCTGGAACAACTGGCAAGTACCCTGCAGCAGAATCTGCTGATGCGAACGCACCAGAATCGCCAGACGCGGGTTGAGTAGCGCTTCCTGACGGAATGCCTGTTCAGCCATCAGATGCTCGCGGCGGTTGATCAGTTGCCGGTGCACGTAATCGGCCATCAGCCGCGCAATGTCATCGGCCAGTTGCGAGCGCGATTCGGGGCTGCCGTCGGCGCTGACCACCATTTCACGCAACAGACCTTCGTTGTTGACCCACAACTTGGCCATGTACGCCGCGCTGCGTTCGACGTATTGGGCGAAGGTATCGGTGAGCAGGTCATCGATATCCTTGAAGTAATACGTGGTCGCCGACAGCGGCACACCCGCCTCCGCCGCGACCGCACGATGGCGCACGGCACGTACGCCGTCGCGCACGACAATGCGCATTGCTGCGTCGAGAATGTCCTGGCGACGCTGCTCACTGCCCTGTCGGCTGGCCTTGCGGCCCTGGTACTGAACACTTTCAGCGACCGCAGTGGCGATACCCGCTGCACCTTCTTGAGCTATTGCACCCATCACGACAGCACTTCCTCTGCTATTTGCAAATTAACCAATTGATACATTTGTACCAGACAGGCAATAAAAAGCCGCCTGTTTTAGGCGGCTTTTCAACTGAAACGTTTACGCTTGCGGTCGCATGTGCGGGAACAGGATCACATCGCGGATCGACGGCGAGTTGGTCAGCAACATCACCAGACGATCGATGCCGATACCTTCACCGGCGGTTGGCGGCATGCCGTACTCCAGCGCACGGACGAAGTCGGCGTCATAGTGCATCGCTTCGTCGTCGCCCGCGTCCTTGTCGGCCACCTGCGCCATGAAGCGCTCGGCCTGGTCTTCCGCGTCGTTCAACTCGGAGTAGGCGTTGGCGATTTCACGACCACCGATGAACAGCTCGAAACGGTCGGTGACGTTCGGGTTGTCGTCGTTGCGACGGGCCAGCGGCGACACTTCGAACGGGTACTGAGTGATGAAGTGCGGCTGCTCCAGCTTGTGCTCGACCAGTTCTTCGAAAATCATCACCTGAAGTTTGCCCAGACCTTCGAAGCCCAGCACCTTGGCGCCAGCCTTCTTGGCGATGGCGCGAGCCTTATCGATGTCGTTCAGATCATCGGCGGTCAGCTCAGGGTTGTACTTGAGGATAGAGTCGAACACCGACAGACGCACGAACGGTTCACCGAAGTGGAACACCTTGTCGCCGTACGGCACGTCGGTGCTGCCCAGAACCAGCTGCGCCAGCTCGCGGAACAGTTCTTCGGTGAGATCCATGTTGTCTTCGTAATCGGCGTATGCCTGATAGAACTCCAACATGGTGAATTCAGGGTTGTGACGAGTCGAAACACCTTCGTTACGGAAGTTGCGGTTGATCTCGAACACTTTTTCGAAACCGCCAACCACCAGACGCTTCAGATACAGCTCTGGGGCGATACGCAGGAACATTGGCAGGTCGAGCGCATTGTGGTGGGTTTCGAACGGCTTGGCCGCGGCGCCGCCGGGAATGGTCTGCAGCATCGGCGTTTCGACTTCGAGGAAGTCGCGCTTCATCAGGAAGCTGCGGATGTGCGCGATCACTTGCGAACGGACGCGGAAGGTCTGGCGCACGTCTTCGTTGACGATCAGGTCGACATAGCGCTGACGGTAGCGTTGTTCGGTGTCGGTCAGGCCGTGGTGCTTGTCCGGCAGCGGGCGCAGCGACTTGGTCAGCAGGCGCACGCTGGTCATTTCAACGTACAGGTCACCCTTGCCGGAACGCGCCAGAGTGCCTTCGGCAGCAATGATGTCGCCCATGTCCCAGGTTTTCACCGCGGCCAGGGTTTCTTCAGGCAAAGTCTTGCGGTTGACGTAGACCTGGATGCGCCCGGTCATGTCCTGGATCACCATGAACGAGCCACGGTTGAGCATGATGCGACCGGCTACCTTGACCGGGATTGCAGCCTCTGCCAGCTCTTCCTTGGTCTTGTCCGCGTATTGTTTCTGCAAGGCATCGCAGTAGTTTTCGCGGCGGAAGTCGTTCGGGAAGGCATTGCCCTTGGCGCGCTCGGCAGCAAGCTTTTCCTTGCGCAGGGCGATCAGGGAGTTTTCTTCCTGTTGCAGGGCTTGCGGGTCGAGTTGTAGGTCGCTCATGTCTTTAAGTATTCCATCAGGTTCGTTGCCCCCGGGCCCTGCGGCCCGGGGATCGCCAGCAGGCTGGCTCCTACAGGGATCGAGTAGAGTCGCTCGATCCTGTTTTGGCGTCTGTTACAGGCCCGATTTCAGGCTGGCTTCCAGATACTCGTCGATATCGCCGTCGAGCACCTTGTCGCAATCGCTGCGTTCGATGTTGGTACGCAGATCCTTGATCCGCGAGGCATCGAGCACGTAAGAGCGGATCTGGTGACCCCAGCCGATGTCCGACTTGGTGTCTTCCAGCGCTTGCGAGGCGGCGTTGCGCTTCTGCATTTCCTGCTCGTACAACTTGGCCCGCAGCATTTTCATCGCGGTGTCCTTGTTGGCGTGCTGGGAACGCTCGTTCTGGCAGCTGACCACGGTGTTGGTCGGTACGTGGGTGATACGTACGGCCGAGTCGGTGGTGTTTACGTGCTGACCACCGGCACCGGAGGAACGATAGGTGTCGATCCGCAGGTCTGCCGGGTTGATTTCGATTTCCACCTTGTCATCAATCTCTGGCGAGACGAAAACGGCGGAGAACGAAGTGTGGCGACGGTTGCCGGAGTCGAACGGGCTCTTGCGCACCAGACGGTGCACGCCGATCTCGGTACGCAGCCAGCCAAAGGCATATTCGCCCTTGATGTGCACGGTCGCGCCCTTGATCCCGGCGACTTCACCGGCGGACAGTTCCATGATCGTCGCGTCGAAACCGCGTTTGTCAGCCCAGCGCAGGTACATGCGCAGGAGGATGTTGGCCCAGTCCTGCGCTTCGGTACCGCCGGACCCGGCCTGGATGTCCAGGTAGGCGTTGTTCGGGTCCATTTCATGGCTGAACATGCGGCGGAATTCCAGCTTGGCCAGATTTTCCTCGAGACGGGCCAGTTCGGCGATGACATCGCCCACTGCGCCTTCGTCGTTTTCTTCGACGGCCATCTCCAGCAGGTCGCGGCAATCAGCCAGACCGCCGTTCAGTTCGTCGAGGGTGTCGACGATCTGCGCCAGCGCGGCACGCTCGCGGCCCAGCTCCTGGGCGTATTCAGGTTTGTTCCAGACACTCGGATCTTCAAGCTCGCGATTGACTTCGGTCAGACGCTCATGCTTTTGATCGTAGTCAAAGATACCCCCGAATAGTTTCGGAGCGCTCGGACAGGTCCTTGATGGTGTTCAGGATCGGGTTGATTTCCATGACGGGCAGCACTCGTTGGCGAACTTTTGAAAGCCGGCGAGTATAACGTAATCAGGCTGTGACGGCAGCCCGTCTGGCGGGTGTGGGGATCATTAAAGCCTTTGCCCTCACCCTAACCCTCTCCCTGAGGTAGAGGGGACCGATTGGGGGATATTTGAGAGGTACGCCGACGTGAAAGGGCTTTGCCGAATCCGGAATCGCCAAGCCTGAAGATCCATAATCGACTCGGTCGATCAGGTCGATGTACAGCGCCAGACACCTCGGTCGGCCCCCTCTCCCTCCGGGAGAGGGCTGGGGTGAGGGAAAGCCGTTATTCGATCCCGACCTGGTTACGACCGTTGTTTTTAGCCAGATAAAGGCCACGATCCGCCGCCGAGATCAGCAACCGACAATCGCTACCCGCCTGCGGCACCATCGTCGCCAGACCAATACTGATGGTCAGGCTCGCCCCTTCCGCCGGGGTGTTGTGCGGGATTTTCAAGGAGGCCACGGTCTGGCGCAGCTTCTCGGCCAACAGCCGCGCGCCGCCCGGCGAGGTGTTCGGCAGGACCAGCACAAACTCTTCGCCGCCATAACGCGCCGGCAGGTCCGACGGTCGCGCGCTGGCCTCGCGGATCGCCGTCGCGACCTTGCGCAACGCTTCGTCGCCTTCTACGTGGCCAAAACTGTCGTTGTACGACTTGAAGTAATCGACGTCGATCATCAGCAATGACAGCTGCGTCTGATCGCGCAGCGAACGGCGCCACTCCAGTTCCAGGTACTCGTCGAAGTGACGGCGGTTGGACAGCCCGGTCAGGCCGTCGGAGTTCATCAGCCGTTGCAGCACCAGATTGGTGTCGAGCAATTGCTGCTGGCTGACCCGCAACGCACGGTAGGCCGCATCGCGTTGCAGCAGCGTCATGTACGAGCGCGAGTGATAGCGGATGCGCGCGACCAGTTCGATGGTGTCCGGCAGTTTCACCAGATAGTCGTTGGCGCCAGCAGAGAACGCCGCGCTCTTGATCAGCGGATCTTCCTTGGTCGAGAGGACGATGATCGGAATGTCCTTGGTCGCCGGGTGATTGCGGTATTCGCGCACCAGGCTCAGGCCATCGAGGCCGGGCATCACCAGGTCCTGGAGGATCACCGTCGGTTTGATCCGCACCGCCTGGGCGATGGCCTGCTGCGGGTCGGAGCAGAAGTGGAAGTCGATGTTTTCCTGATCCGACAGCCCACGGCGCACCGCTTCGCCGATCATCGCCTGATCATCCACCAACAACACCATGGCGGCGTTCTCGTCGGTTTTAATGTCGTCGATCTGTAAATCATTCATGAGCGGTCACCTGAGTACTGCGGGGGCCTGGATTGCCGATCAACCTGTTCATTTGGGGAAAATCTCCAGCAATCGTGGCGCTATCTTTTCCAGCGGGCGAATTTCCACCGCGGCATCGATCGCCGCGGCAGCCTTGGGCATGCCGTACACCGCACTGCTGTGCTGATCCTGAGCGATGGTCAAATAACCCTGCTGGCGCATGAGCTTAAGCCCTTGCGCACCATCGCGCCCCATCCCGGTCAATAAAACCCCGATCGCGTCACCGTTCCAGTAACTGGCCACGCTCTCGAAAAACACGTCGATCGAGGGGCG
Source organism: Pseudomonas sp. RIT-PI-o (assembly GCF_001297215.1). Classification (NCBI taxonomy): domain Bacteria; kingdom Pseudomonadati; phylum Pseudomonadota; class Gammaproteobacteria; order Pseudomonadales; family Pseudomonadaceae; genus Pseudomonas; species Pseudomonas sp. RIT-PI-o. The sequence continues at coordinate 236,469 of NZ_LHPA01000026.1, forward strand.
ATAGATCTCGTTGACGGGTTCGGCGGTGTAGGCCAGCGTGCCGTTTTTCAACAAGCGAATATGGTGATTGGTCCCGGCCAGCAACACCGCGCCACTTTGCGGCGGCTCGCCTTCACGGGCCAGACGCACATCGAGACCGCTGGCGCTGGCCAGCCATTCGGCCATGCCGGCGGCAAACACCTGATCGACATGCTGCACCAGTACGATCGCCGCGGAAAAATCCTTCGGCAGGCCTTTGAGCAAAACCTCCAGCGCCGCCGGCCCACCCGCAGAAGAACCGATCGCCACCAGCCGCTGGCGTGACGGCGAACTGCGCGGCGAACTCGGCGCCGGGCGCGAACGTGGCGCCTTGTCGCCGATCAGCCAGCCGATGTTGAGGATCTTGCGCAGCAACGGTGCCGCCGCTTCCTGGGCATTGCCGGCGCCGATCGCCGGGGTGTCGACCACGTCCAGCGCGCCGTGCCCCATGGCCTCGAACACGCGGTGCACGTTCTGCTGGCGGTCGACGGTGACGATGACAATCGCGCACGGGGTCTCGGCCATGATCCGCCGCGTGGCTTCGACGCCGTCCATGATCGGCATGATCAGGTCCATCAGAATCAGGTCCGGGGTGTATTCGGCGCAGCGTTGCACCGCCTCGGCGCCGTTGCTGGCGACCCAGATCACCTGATGCGCCGGCTCGAAGGCCAGTGCTCGGCGCAAGGCCTCCACCGCCAGGGGCATGTCGTTGACGATTGCGATCCTCATGCCCGCGCTCCTCCAATGAGCTCGACCACTGCATCGAGCAGGGCGTCGTCATGAAAACTGGCTTTGGCTAGATAATAGTCGGCGCCGGCGTCCAGTCCACGGCGACGGTCTTCTTCGCGATCCTTGTACGACACGACCATCACCGGCAGCGATTGCAGACGGTTGTCGCGGCGCAACAGGGTGACCAGCTCGATGCCGTCCATGCGCGGCATGTCGATGTCGGTGATCAGCAGATCGAAGTTCTCCGAACGCAGCGCGTTCCAGCCGTCCATGCCGTCCACCGCCACCGCGACGTCGTAGCCGCGATTGAGCAGCAGTTTGCGTTGCAGCTCGCGCACGGTCAGCGAATCATCGACCACCAGCACCCGTTTGCGCGCCGCTTCGGCAGCCTGGTTGCCGTGGCGAGCGATGCGTTCCAGGCGCCCGGTATTGAGCAGTTTGTCCACCGACCGCAGCATGTCTTCGACATCGACGATCAGCACCACCGAACCATCATCGAGCAAGGCCCCGGCGGAGATGTCCTGAACCTTGCCCAGGCGCTCATCCAGCGGCAGCACCACCAGCGTGCGCTCACCGACGAAACGCTCGACCGCCACGCCGTAGATTGCCTCGCGCTCGCGGATCACCACGACTTTGAGGGTAGCGCCGGCGTTCTGGCTGGCCGGGCGATTGAGCAACTGACTCGCCGCCACCAGGCCGACATGGCGGCCCTCGTGCCAGAAGTGCTGACGGCCTTCGACCTGCACGATGTCTTCGGGGGCCAGGTCGCACATGCGTTCGATGTGCGCCAGCGGGAACGCATAGGCCTCTTCGCCGACCTCGACCACAAGGCTGCGCACCACCGACAGCGTAAGCGGCACCTCCAAGTGAAAACGGCTGCCCTCGCCCGCCGTCTGTTCCAGCACCACGGCCCCGCGCAATTGGCGAACCATGTGCTGAACAGCGTCCAGACCGACGCCACGGCCGGACACTTCGGTGACCTTGTCGCGCAGGCTGAAACCGGGCAGAAACAGGAAGGTCAGCAGTTCTTCTTCGCTCAATTGCGCTGCAGTTTCGGCTGGGGATAACTGCCGTTCGATGATGCTGCGGCGGACTTTCTCCAGATCGACACCATTGCCGTCATCGCTCAATTCCAGCACCAGCAAACCGGCCTGGTGGGAGGCGCGCAGGCGTATCAGGCCTTCTTCGGGCTTGCCCTTGAGCAGGCGTTGTTCCGGGGTTTCGATGCCGTGATCGACGGCGTTGCGCAGCAGATGCGTGAGCGGCGCTTCGAGCTTTTCCAGCACGTCGCGATCGACCTGGGTTTTCTCGCCTTCGATCTCCAGGCGCACTTGTTTGCCGAGGCTGCGACCGAGGTCGCGAACCATGCGTGCCTGCCCGCTCAGCACGTCGGCGAAGGGGCGCATGCGGCAGGCCAGCGCGGTGTCGTAGAGCACTTGTGCACGCTGGCTGGCTTGCCAGGCGAACTCGTCGAGTTCGGCGTTTTTCTCGCTGAGCAGTTGCTGCGACTCGGCGAGCAGGCGTCGCGCATCTTCCAGCGATTCGAGCGCTTCCAGACTCAGCGCGTGCTCCTTCAGGTGAACGTTGAGATTTTCCAGCGCGCGCAGGCCGTTGTTCTGCATGCGCTTGAGACGCTGCATGGTCGCCAGATGCGGTTTCAGCCGCTGGGTTTCCACCAGCGATTTGCTCGACAAATCGAGCAGGCTGTTCAGGCGCTCGGCGGTGACGCGCAAAACGCGCTCGCCGCCTTCGGTGGTGCGTTTGTTTTTGCGCGGTGTCGGCTCGGCGGGCTCGTCAATAATCGGCGCCGACACCATTGGCGCTGGCTCGATCTGCAAATCGGCCATCGGCGGCGAAGCAACTACAGCGGCTGCTGCCGACGGATCGAGCAAACGCCCCATCAACACCACGTAGGCTTCAATGTCAGTCGATTGCGGCGCGTTGGCCGGGGTGGCGATGCGCATCAGCAGGTCGGTGCCCTGTAGCAGCGCGTCGATGTGCTCGGGGCGCAGTAACAAACGGCCTTCCTGCGCGCTGACCAGGCAATCCTCCATGACGTGGGCGACGCTGACGCCGCTGTCGATGCCGACGATGCGCGCCGCGCCTTTGAGCGAGTGCGCCGCGCGCATGCACGACTCCAGTTGATCGGCCTGGGTCGGGTTGCGTTCCAGCGCCAGCAGCCCGGCGCTGAGCACCTGGGTCTGGGCCTCGGCTTCGAGGCTGAACAGTTCGAGCAGAGAGGCGTCGCGCATTTGCTCGGGGGTCATGTCAGGCTCCGGGTCACGGCAGACAACAGCTGTCCTTCATCCAGCCAGCGCAGGCTGCGACCGCGATATTGCAGAACGCCACGGGTGTACCTGGCACTGGTCTGCGCACCGGACTGCGACGCGGCATCAAGGATACGTTCGTCGATGGCATGGATGCCGTCCACCTCATCCACTGGCACCACCACTGGCCCGCCGTGTGCGGCGATGATCAGCATGCGCGGCATGACTCGTCCGCCGCCGACCGGCGCAACGCTGCCGTCAAGGTCGAGCAATTCCACCAGCGACAGGCACGCGACCAGTGCACCACGCACGTTGGCCACGCCGAGCAGGGCGCGCGAGCGCTGGTGCGGCAGCGAATGAATCGCCTGCAGCGGCGCGACTTCAACGAGGCTGCGCGTCGCCAGTCCGAGCCATTCCTCGCCGAGGCGGAACATCAGCAAAGAGCGGGTCTTGACGTCGGTTTCGACTTTGCTGACCACCGCGTCGCGCTGGTCCTGCTGCAACGAATAGCGGTCGAGCAGGCGCGTGGCGGCGGCGGAATACACCGAGCAATTGCGGCAATGGATGTGCTCTTCCAGCAACGGGCAGGACTTGTCGCCATGAATGCCGATGCGGTTCCAGCAATCGTCGATGGCGCGGGCGTCTTCGTGGGTAACGTTCAAGGTGTCGGACGCGCTCATCGTTTACGCTCACTGTCGGCGGTGCGCCCGCTGCGGGCGGCGCGCTCCTGCAATCGTCGGGCACCCACCGAGTCGCCCTGGGCCTGGAGCACCGCGGCCAGGTGCATCAGTGCTTCGGGGTGTTGCGGTTCGAGATACAAAGCCTTGCGGTAATAACCCTGGGCTTCGAGGCTCAGCCCGGCGACATCGCTGAGCAGGCCGAGCCAGTAGAACACCTGCGCCACCGGTTCATGACTGCGCAGATACTGTTCGCACGCGGCACGGGCCTCGGCGCTTTTGCCTTCGTTGGCCAGTGCAGCAATCTGCGCCAGCAATGTCGCGGCGTCCGGGTCGGCGGTTTTTTTCGTCACTGGCAAAGCGGTCACGGCGGCAAACGGACGGCTGCGCACTGGTGCCGGCGGGGTGCTGCGCAGTGGTTGGCTGACCGGCACGGCGAGCGGTTTGGGCGTCGGCAGCGGTTCGGGATGCGGCTCGCTATGACGGCTGAAGGCAAAGGACTGCGCGATACCAATCGAGCGCATGCCCAAGCGCCCGAGCAGACTGCCCTCCGCCGGGCCGATAAACAGCACGCCGTCGACATGAGTCAGGCGCTTGAGCACTTCGAACACCTGCTTCTGGGTCGGTTGGTCGAAGTAGATCAGCAAGTTGCGGCAGAACACGAAATCGAAGGCAGGCTCGTTCGCCAACAGCGTCGGATCGAGCACATTGCCGACCTGCCAGCGCACTTGTTCGCGAACGTATTCGTTGACCCGGTGGCCGTCCTGCTCGGCAAAAAAATGTCGTTCGCGGTATTCCAGATCCTGACCGCGAAACGAATTCTTGCCATACAACGCACGCCGCGCCTTTTCCACCGAGAGCGGACTGATGTCCATGCCATCGACCTTGAATTGATGCGGCTGCAATCCGGCATCAAGCAAGGCCATCGCAATCGAATAGGGTTCTTCGCCCGTGGAGCACGGCAGGCTGAGGATGCGCAACGCGCGCATGTTGTTGAGTTCTTTAAGCCGAGCTCGCGCCAGTTTGCCTAACGTGGCGAAGGATTCCGGGTAGCGGAAAAACCACGTCTCCGGGACGATCACCGCTTCGATCAGCGCCTGCTGTTCATCCCGCGAGCCTTGCAACAATTGCCAATATTCGTCGGCGTGGGCGGCCTGGGAAAGTGTGGTGCGCTGGCGTACGGCACGTTCGATGATCGCCGCGCCCACCGAGGCGACATCGAGGCCGATGCGTTCCTTGAGGAAATCAAAAAAGCGCTGATCACCACTCATGGCAGCGCCTCAAGCTGCGCCGGATCGCGCGGCGGATCGGGGAACAGCAAACTGCGCACGGCGTCATCGAGCAAGTCATTGACCCGCACCCATTGCAGCAATCCCTGCGCATCTTCGCGCACCGGGCCGAGGTACGGCGCCTCGCGGTTGTCGAGGCCGTAGGGCTGAAAATCTTGCGGATGACAGCGCAGTGTGTCGGTGGCCTGTTCGAGAATCAGCCCAAGCCATTGCGCGGGCTGCGAGTCATCCGGCTGATAATTGACCAGCACCAGCCGCGTGCTGGTGCGCGCCTCGGCGGGCTGGCCAAATGTCAGCGCGCTGAGATCGATCACCGGCACCACCGCGCCGCGATAGGCGACCACCCCGGCCACCCAATGCGGCGCGCGGGCAATCGGTTTCAACGGCAGGCGCGGCAGCACTTCGGCCACTTCGGTGGCGCGCAGGGCATAGCGTTCGCTGCCGATGCGAAACAGCAGGAACAGCGCCGGTTTCGCCACTGGCGCGGCGCCACGCTTGGCGATGATTTCGCTCATCAGACTTTGAATCGCGAAACGCCGCTGCGCAGGCCGACGGCCACCTGGCTCAGTTCGTCGATGGCGAAACTGGCCTGACGCAGCGATTCGACGGTCTGGCTGCTGGCATCGCCCAACTGCACCAGCGCGTGGTTGATTTGTTCGGCGCCGGTCGCCTGGGCCTGCATGCCCTCATTGACCATCAACACTCGCGGGGCCAGCGCCTGCACCTGATGGATGATCTGCGACAGCTGCTCGCCGACCTGCTGCACTTCGGACATGCCACGGCGCACTTCTTCGGAAAACTTGTCCATGCCCATCACCCCGGCCGACACCGCCGACTGGATCTCGCGGACCATTTGCTCGATGTCATAAGTGGCCACGGCGGTCTGATCCGCCAGACGCCGGACTTCGGTAGCGACCACGGCGAAACCGCGGCCGTACTCGCCCGCCTTCTCGGCTTCGATCGCCGCATTGAGCGACAGCAGGTTGGTCTGATCGGCCACTTTGACGATGGTCACCACCACCTGATTGATGTTGCCGGCCTTCTCGTTGAGGATCGCCAGTTTGGCGTTGACCAGATCGGCCGCGCCCATTACCGAGTGCATGGTGTCTTCCATGCGCGCCAGGCCTTGCTGGCCGGAACCGGCGAGCACCGAGGCCTGATCGGCAGCTGTGGACACTTCGGTCATGGTGCGCACCAGATCCCGCGAGGTCGCGGCGATCTCGCGAGAGGTCGCGCCGATTTCGGTGGTGGTCGCTGCGGTTTCGGTAGCGGTCGCCTGTTGCTGCTTGGAGGTGGCGGCGATCTCGGTTACCGAGGTGGTCACCTGCACCGAAGAGCGCTGCGCCTGGGAGACCAGCGACGTCAGCTCGGTCATCATGTCGTTGAAGCCGGTTTCGACCGCGCCGAACTCGTCCTTGCGATCGAGGTTCAGGCGCGAGCTCAGGTCGCCGGTGCGCATGATGTCGAGGATGGTCACGATCCTGTTCATCGGCGCCATGATTGCGCGCATCAACAGCAGCCCACAGAGGCCGGCGGCCAGCACCGCGACCAGCAGGGAAATGACCATGCTGACTTTGGCCGTCGCCACCGCGTCGTCGATGTTGGCCATGGCGGTATCAGCGACGACTTTGTTTTCGCCAATGATGTCGTTGAGTTTCATGCGCCCGGTGTACCAGGCCGGAGTCAGTTTTTCGTTGAATAACTTGACCGCATCCGCTTCAAGATTACGACTGCGCAGGTCCAGTACAGCGTTTTGAATCTCGATGTAGGTATCGTGATATTTCTCGAACAGGGCGAACTCGGAACGGTCTTCGTCGGTAGCCATGGTTTTACGATAGTTGGCCATCTGCTCTTGCAGACGCGCCTCGAATGCCTTGTAGTCCGCCGCATCTTCGCTGGAAATGCCCTGGCCTTCCTTGAGGCCGAGCAGCTCCTGGGTCTGCAAATAACTGTCGACCCACGCGCCGCGAATCATCGAGCTGTAGTAGACGCCGGGGATGGCATCGTCGCGCACGCTGTTTTCACTGGCCTCGATTTTCAGCAACCGCGAGTAGGACAGCACCACCATCAACAGCATGATGGCGATAATCACCGCAAAGCTCGCCAAGATGCGTTGGCGCAACGTCCAGTTCTTCACAGTGAATCCTCGTGCCTGATCGAAATGCGGGGAGTATAGCCGAGGGCGGTGTTTCATTTATAAGACGCTCTCGATCCTCAGGCCTGCGCTCTTTTGCTGGCGCCGCCCTGCAATTTCGAATTGATCGCCTTGGCCAAGCCAATACCTGGTTTTTCCAGCAATGCATAAACGACACTGGCCATTACCAGCGTCGCCAGCAAGTAGCTCAGAAAAACCACAACATCGAATTGTGCCTGCAGGTCTGTCGCATACGCCGCCCACTCCAGAAAGAACGGGTGTATCAGATACATCGAATAACTGATCGTGCCCAGGAACGTCAGGCTGTTGATGCTTTTGCGCAGGAACAACGTCACCACAAGGGCAATGGCCATACCGATCAGATAACTGGTCATATAAACCAGCGGATTTTCCTTGTAGCCCTGATCGGCGCTGTAAGCCAGCAGGCAGATAATCGGAAGCAAACACGCGAATAATGCCAACCAGACAGCGACGTATCGGTGAGCTTGCCCATGCGCCAGGCCCAGGCTGACATCCCGCCACAGACTGCCGAAAAACATGATTGAGAGGCACAACGGCAGCGCAACGGGGATCTTTTTGGCCAGATAGAACCTGGTGATCGCAAAGATCAGCGCCACTGCCAGCAACCCGATTGCCGCGCTGAGTCGCACCCAGGCTTTACCCAGGAGGCCGACGCTGAATAACGCCGCGCAAGCCACGTAGAAAAACATCTCGATGATCAGAGTCCAATACACGCCGAACAGATCCGGTGTTTGCACAGCGGCCTGCAGCATCGTCATGTTGATCAATACTGTGGAGAGCGGTACGGGCGTCGACAAAAACCAGTCCGAACTCGCAACCGCCAGAGCTATGGAGAACCAATACGCCGGATAGAGTCTGAAAAACCGGGAAACGGCGAAAACCGCCAGCGCATGCCGGCCCTGTTTCAAACTATAAGGAATGACCATCCCGCTGATCACGAAGAAGATCACCACCCCTACCTGCCCCAAGTTCACATGAGCAAAGAAGAAAGAGTCCCTGAGCGGGGTTCGTTCGATGAAGTGTGCTACCACCACGAACATTGCAGCGATGCCTCTCAAGGCATCCAGATGCGTCAGTCGATCTACCGGACTTGCTGCCCCGTCAGTAGCAAAGGGTAAGATTTTCAAGGATCTCAGACTCCCGCTTCGATCGATGATGCCTTCGCTGCGCCGGCCGCTTTGCTGTTCGTCAATCGCGCATCAAGAATTGCATTGATATGCTGGCCCAATCGAATCGAGCGCTTCTCTATCAAGAAAAAACAAAGTGATGAGAAGACAAGCGTGCTCAGACAATAAATAACAAAAACAGGAGCATTGAAACCGTTCTGAAGATGCACCTTCGAGTCAGCCAACTCCAGGAAGAACGGATGGATCAGATAGACTGAATAGCTGATCGTCCCTAGAAAAGCGAGCACCCGGCTTTCCAGTTTCAACACCGTGGTAGCCAACACAAAGAACACCAGCGCAGCAAAATAACTACCGGTAAAATTCCAGGCACTTTCTTGCAGCCCTTGATCGATATCGTAAGCCAGCAGTGCGATGATCGGAAATGTGGTAACAAACATAGCGATCCAGATCACGCTGTATTTCTTTCCCGACGGATTTCGATCGATTTGATAGTTGCGCCATATCCCTCCAAACAACATCAATGAAAGCGATGACAGGATTCCAACAGGGGCCGAGACAGAGTAATAATGTCGTGCCGCCGCTCCGGTTAGCGCAAGTAATAGGAGTGATATTGCCAACCAGAAGCGCGTTTTCAGGCACCCCAGCATTCCGAATACACTCAGCGCGATACAAAGACCATAGAAAACCAGCTCGACAAATAAGGTCCAATACACACCAAACAAGTTGGCGTACCCTAACACTGCCTGAACCATGGTGATGTTTGCCAATACCCTGCTCTCTTCAAGCTCCCCCGAAATAAAAAAAACAATAGCAAAGCAGGCCAATATTACTGAGAGCCAATAGGCAGGGTACAACCTGAAAAACCTTGAAATCATGAACCGCCGGTTCTTTCCGGGATAATCCTTGAAACTGAACGGAATTACGAAACCGCTGACCATAAAAAAAACCACGACGCCGAACTGCCCCGGCCGAAAATAATCGAATACCACCCAGCTGAGGAGTGGCGTTCTTTCAATATAGTGAGAGCCCATGACTGTCAGTGCCGCCAGGGCCCTGAGCGAATCGAGGTAAGTCAAACGATGACTGCTGACCATTCTGCTTGAAATATCCTTTTTCAATGACCTGCTCCGTTGAACAAATGACTAGGAGTTATATGTTTATTAATTGCGTTGATCTCACTGCAATAACAATCCGAAACGTGGCCCCGCTTGAGTAAGCGATCGGGTTAATCCACTCGTATTGATGTTCGGTCTCCAAACAAGGGTTACCCGGACCTCGAGCCTTCAGCCTGGATCGAAAATTTCCCTGCTCTGCGCTCAAGTGTGCTTCCAGATGTTGCTTGCGCTCTGAAGAGGCGCTCACAATCATGGTTGGCGTCAACTCTCGCCGCGGGCCGTTGAGCAATGGGCTATCTGCGACACTTTGCACTGCAAACAACCTATGTCATTCGTCAGGCTCGGTCAGGTTCCGCGAAGAGCGGAGCATCCGCAGCGATACGTGCACTTAGAATGAATAATGGAAAAAGCATCGTTTGGGGGGCATTTCGCTGAAGCGAGTGCAAAAACAGGAATTTCCTACAGACATAGCCGTGCCGAAAATACTCGATTTCCTACATTCAGCTTTTACATAGTGCTTCTGCGATCGCGCCATCGAAAGTTTCGAGGTGCGCTAACGCTTCCCGGCACACCAAAATTTCCTGCTCGCGAAGCAGTCACCTCGGTCCCGGCAAATCCCCAACTGCGCAAGAAGTTGCGCAGTAGGTCGTAATATTTCAGGGCCTAAATCCTCTGTAGCCCAGGCGCTGTAAGCCCTGCAGCCAAGTGCGCAAGAAGTTGCGCAGTACTGCGCAACTTCTTGCGCACTTTCTCCTGATTATTCCGCTGAAAATCGCCCCGAAAGATGACCGACCACCATGGCGAGCCCGCCACCCGGGCACCTCTCCAAACCTGGCACGCTCCTTGATAACCCTCAGCCACCCACCGGGCGATTTCGCCTCCGGGCACCCTCAATTTATCCGCAAGGAGAGCACCCCATGGCAACACCAGCGTACATGTCGGTTACCGGCGAAAAACAAGGCCTGATCACTGCCGGCGCGTTCAC